>NZ_JBFRER010000017.1:0-85798 GCF_052114405.1 Streptomyces sp. M-16
CCCCGACCCCCTGGCAAAGACCCCACCTACTACCGACCCTCGCAGCAGGGGACCCACCGGCCCCCTCCGTCACACCGCCCGGGAGCCGGTCCCGGAGGGTGCGCACGGGCCGTCCGGGTACTACGACGCCGCTTCGTATGTGACCTGGGCCCTATGGGACGGCTCACCGCCGGACCCCCCGAACCTCACCCGGTGTCACCGTGCGCACCCCTGTGCGTGGCGGCGAACCGGCAGGGGCCGCCCCGCCCTCACCACCACAACCGATCGGCCCGGCTCCGCGTCCTACACGCAGAGACGTCCCCGGTCAGCCGGTCCGGGAGGACGCCGACCCTGGAGGGGCATCATCGATACGCTCGCCGCACACCGACCCCATCCGACCGCGGGGCGCCGCCGCAGGGCCGCGATCGGCATGGCGCTGCTGGGCGGCGTGGCGGGTGTCGTGCTGACCGCCGTCGTCATGACGGTCCTGTGGTGGCCGCGGACCGAGGTGACGTACCGCAGCACCGCTCCCTCGGCGGTGCTCTACCAGGACGGGGTACCGCACTCGCTGGCACTGGTGCACAGCCACACCCTGTCCGGGCGGCACTCCTACCGGATGGTGATCGGCAGGGAATCCGTCGGGACCTACGGGCACTGGGTGGACGTCGACACCGCTCTGGGGAAGGACGGAATCGAATCCACCACGTGGACGCAGGACGGGGTGCGTGTCCGTTTCCCGACCGGCCACGAGGTCTTCGTCCCCGCCCGCTTCTTCCTGTACGGCAGGTGACGCGCGGGCTCGGCACCGTCGGGGAGGCGGCAGGGGCGGTGCGGGCCTGCCGGGCGGCCTCGGAACCCACCCTCCTCGGCGGCGCCGGAAGGGGCGGGTCCCGCAGTGGCTTACGATGCCGGACGGACGGGGCCGTAGCGCAGAGGTCGTCGCGCGCGGTCTCCAAAACCGCGAGGACGCCGGTTCGAATCCGGTCGGCTCCGTCCCTCCGGCCGGCCGGGAGGCTTCGCGTCCAAGCTCCCCGGCAGCGGCCGGCCGGCGGTCATGCCGGGGCGTTCCAGGCGGTGGTCAGCCCGTCGAGCCACGCGGGTGGCAGCTCCGCCGCGTCCCATTCCTCACGCAGTTCCCCAGGTACGGTCGCGAGCCGCTCCAGCACCGCGAGGCTCGTGGCGGAGTGGAGGAGCGAGTAGCGGCCGTGCACCGTGATGGCGCTGTCCGGTCCGAACGCCGCGAACATCCGCTCCAGTCGGGGCCGGTGGGCCGCGGCGAACCGCGTAAGCCGCCCGGCGTAGCCGGCCCGCTGGCGGACCGTCATCGTGGCGAGGACGGCGGCGAGCACCTCCTCGGTCACCTCCGGGTCCAGTTCCGAGACCGCGGTGAAGGACAGGTACAGGGGCGTGAGCGCGACGCGTGCCCGTTCCACCTCCATGCGCCCGGCCCGCGGGCGCTCCCCCGCCGGGCCCTGGTGCCCGTCCTGGCCGACGACCCGCTGGAGCGTCCGCTCGGCGACGGCGCCGAGTTCCTCCAGCGTGTCCCCGGCGCCGTCGAGCCAGCCCGTCGCGTACTCCTCGCCCTTGTCCCCCGGAGCCTCGCGGCCGCTGCCGCCGAGCTCCTCGTAGGCCAGGGCGAGGGCGCCCGCCTCCACCAGCCCGATCAGCTCCCGCGCGTCGCCGGAAGGGACCCCTGCCCGCGCGAGGAGCTGCAGCAGCGTCGTGCGCGCGTTGTCGACACTGGCCTCGTCCGGCCACTGCCGTCCCTCGTCGGCCGTGCTCATCGGATCCTCCTCTTCCCTCGGGTGGCGCGGTATGTCCAACGAGACCGCTCCTCCCACGCTCCAACGCCCGACAGCCCGACTGTGCTCCCGCTCGGTCGCCCGGTCCCGCTCGGCGCCGTTGCGGGCGCGAGGGCACGTGGGCGTTGACGACCGGGCCTGTGGCCGGGCACCTGGAGGCTATGACATCAGGTCGTCGGGCCGACGGAGGGAGGTGCCCCCGGGGGAGCCACCCACAGGGCCGGGGCCGGCGTCCCCGTACAGCCGTACGGAAGTACGGCTGTACGAAGGACCGTTGGGGGGCGCCCGCGTCGGCCCGGTCACCCGCAACGGACTCCGCCGCCCCGGGTGATCGGCACTACGGCGCCGGCCGGGCGGAACGCGGAGGGAAGGCGAGGCCGGTCGGGGTGGCCAGGCCGGTGGAGTTCACGGTGGTCTGGGCGCCGTCGGAGAGGCGGACGCGGACGACCCGGTTGTTGAAGGCATCGGCGATGTAGAGGGCGCCGTGGTGGTCGAGGGCGAGGCCGAGCGGGCTGCTCAGGCCGGTGGTGGGCACCGTGGTCTGCTCGCCGGTTCCCGCCGCGATCCGCACCACGCGGTTGTTGCCGCTGTCGGAGACGTAGAGGTCRCCCGCGGCGCTCAGGGTCAGGCCGGTGGGCTGCGAGAGGCCGTTGGTGGGGACGGTGGACTGCCCGCTCCCGTCGGCGGGCACCCTCACCACGCGGTCGTTGACGAAGTCGGAGACGTACAGGTCCCCGTCGGGTTCCAGGGCCAGCCCCCAGGGGTGCAGCAGCCCGCTGGTGGGAACGGTGGTCTGGCCGCTGCCGTCGGCCGGCACCTTCACGACGCGGTCGTTGAAACTGTCGGCGATGTAGAGGTCGCCGGCGGAGCCGACGGCCAGGCCCAGGGGGCGCGAGAGGCCTTCGGTGGGCACGGTGGACTGGCCGCTGCCGTCCGGGGTCGACCGCACCACCCGGTTGTTCCCGGTGTCGGAGACGTAGAGGCTGCCCGTGCGGTCCCAGGCCAGCCCTGTCGGGCGGACCAGGCCGTCCAGGGAGAGGGTGCTCTGGCCGCCCCCGTCGGCGGGCAGCGTGACCACGCGGTTGTTGCCGTAGTCGGACACGTACAGCGGCGGTCCGGTGTGCGGGCCCACGTCGTGGAGCCGGTCGGCGCCGGCCGCTCGCGCGGGCAGCGCGCACAGCAGCAGCGCTCCGGCGAAGGAGGCCAGACGCCGGATCAGCCGCCTCCGGGTGCGGCCGGCGGGCGCCTGGGGTTCGGGGACGTGCGACTCGGCCGTGACGCGTGCCACGTTTCACCCACCTGTTCCGAAAGGGCCGGCCGCGTGTCGGACCGGTCGGGTCGGGACGACCCTAGGCAGCCGCCGCGGGCCGGGCGGAAGCCACGCCACCGGCCGCGCCGCGGGCCACTCCAATGCACGGGCGCGTTCGAAAACGTGTAGGTGTGCCCCGTGCGGTTCTGGGATCATGCCCGGATGATCCACCCCCTCGAACGCCTGGTCGTCCGGCACACCCACCGCCTTCCCGTCCCCCACGGCCCCCTCGGCCAGGGCGGCGGCGCGGCGCGGCAGTTCGACGCCGCGCTGATGTCCGTGGGCTTCAAACTGTCGGGCGCCCTGCTGGAGCGGCTGTCGGGGCTGTCCGCCGAAACGGTCCTCGACACCGCCGCGCGCACCCTGGACACCGTCCGCGAGATGGTGGGCGACCACGTACGGCACAACGTCTACTTCGTGGACTTCCCGGCCAACGTGCCGGACACGGCCGACTTCTGGGAGCGGTGCGTCGCCGAGGCGCTCGCCGACGACGCCTCGCGCGACGGTACGCTCGCCCGGCTCCGCACGGGTGTGGTGGACCTGCTGACCCTCCCGTCGTACGGCAACTACCGGCACACGCATGCCGAGATGCTCGCGGCGCACGAAGAGCTGATCGCCGCCGCGGGCGACCGCGTCACGGTCCTGCACCCGGGCGGCACCCCGGACGAGGAGGTCACCGCCCTGTACCTGGCGCTGGCGGGCAGCACCACTCCGCTGGGCGAGGAGGGCCTGCGCGACCTCGCCGCGCTCGCCGGGCACTGCGTCGACGGCCCCCGGCCCGAGGCGATCCCCGTCCGGGAGAACCGCGCCGTCGTCAACCTGGCCCGCCTCGAAGCCGGCGCGGACCTCCTCGTGGACACCGTCACCGATGTGCTCCGGCTGGCCTGCGCGCTGTCGGGCGGCGACGTGACGCTGGTGGAGCCGACCCGGCTGCGGTCCCTGTCCAGGCCGGTCCGCCGCGCCCTGCTCGCCTGCCTGGACACGGTGGTGGCTGCTGCTCCGGCCAAGCTCGCCGACGTCACCGCGCACCGCGAGGCGTTCAAGCGCCTCGGCGAGCGCCTCCACCCGCACGAGTACCCGCGTTGGCCGCACGCCGGCCGGGTGTTCGCCGTCGCGCGGGGCGAGGAGGAGGCCCGGTCGTTCGACAGCAGGGTCGAGGAGCTGCTCGCAGCGGACGACGTCACCGGGGCGGCGCGGCTGCTGACGGCCGCCCCGGGCCGGCTGCTGCGGTCCCTGGACCGGCTGCTGCGCGCCTGCCGCACCCAGGACGAGCGCGATGCGGTCGTGGCAGCCGTCGAACAGAGCGTTCCGCAGGTGGCCGGACGGGTCCTGCTGGCGGTGCGCGAGCACTTCCACAACCGCGCGGACGAACTCGGCGGGCGCCGTGTCTTCGTCAACCGCCAGGGTCGGGCCTGGGTCGCCACGGACGACCGCGCGCCCGTGCCGTCGCGCGAGCGCGAGCGGCTGATCGGAGTCCTGGACGCCGAGACGCGGCGCCGTCTTCCGCAGGCCGGGCACCTGCTGATCGACCCGGACGTCCTCGACGTCGCGCTCCCGCTCAGCGGCAGGGCGACGGCCGCCGGTCTCGGGGTGCTGCCGCGCGGCTCCCTCTCACCGGTCGACGGGGAACTGCTGCGTTTCTTCGTCCACTGGAAGCAGACGAGCCGCAGCACCGACTACGATCTGTCGGCGCTGATGCTGGACGCCTCGTACGAGACCCTGTCCTGGCTGTCGTTCACCGCCCTCACCGATCTCGGCGGCGAGCACTCGGGCGACATCACGGACGCGCCCGACGGCGCCTCGGAGTTCATCAACCTGCGTCTGGACGCCGTGCGCGGCACGTTCATCGTCCCGCAGGTCAACATCTACTCGGGAGAGGGTTTCGAGGAGACCGAGGAGTCGCTCTTCGGCTTCATGCTGCGCGACGCCGATCAGGAGGGCCGCCCCTTCGAGCCGCGCACCGTACGGATGAAGTCGGAGCTGCGCGGCCCCGGCAGGGTCGCGCTGCCGTTGGCGTTCGTGCGCGGGGACGACGGCCGCTGGCGCGCCAAGTGGCTCCACCTGTACCTCCGGGGGAACCCGAACGCCAACATGGTCGAGGGGAACCGGGTGTCGGTCGCGGTGCTGGTGCGCGCCCTCGTCGAACGCGAGCCCCTCACGGTGCGGTACCTCACGGGGCTGATGGCCGAGGGAGCCACGGCCGTCACGGTGTGGGACGGCAAGACGGTTCCGGACGGGCCGGTCACGTACATCGGCCTGGAACGTCCGGACGGGCTGCACACGGATTCCGTGGTCGTCACGCCGGAAAATCTCCGTGTCCTGATCCCCGGCTGACTGATAGCGTTCGATTCGGCGAGGCCATGGACGGGCTTCCTTCTCCACTACCTGAAATAGCCCCTCCGCTTTCCTCGCCCTCGACGTCGCGCCGGGGTGCCCCAGGGCATCCCGGCGTCGTCGCGTTCGTCCCCCTCCCGGGACCTCCCCCTCAGCCCTGGCGGTGGGGGCCGAGGTCGAGGAGGACGGCGGCCAGGTCCTGCGCGGTCATGCCCGGGGCGGGCAGCTCCGCCGTGGGGCGCTCCCCGGCCCGCAGGCCGTCGAGGAAGAGCGCCAGTTGCCGGCGCCAGGCGTGCGGGGGCCCTGCGACCGCGAGGGAGGGAACGGAGCGTCCGAGCGTGGCCAGGCCCAGGAGCACGTCCTCGACGGTGATGTCGGGGCGCATGGCGCCGGCCCGTTGGGCGCCGTCCACCAGCAGGGTGATGGTTTCGTGGTTGTGGGCGTGGACGGAATCCAGGGAGGTCACGCCCTCGATGGCGGTGGTCATCAGGTCGTTCGCACCGCGGTCGGTGGCCAGTACGGTGAAGACCGCCTCCAGGTAGCCGGCCAGCCCGGCCCACGGGTCCGCCGCGCGCCGCGCTTCGTCTCCGGCCGCGATGGTGTCCAGCAGGGCGTCCTGGAACACCGCGTCGATCAGGGCGGCGCGGGTGGGGAAGTTGCGGTACAGGGTGGCGTTGCCGACGCCTGCCCGGCGGGCGATCTCGTCGAGGGGGATCTCCAGGCCCTCCGCGGCGAAGGCCTTGCGCGCGGCGGCCAGGAGCAGCTCGCGGTTGCGCAGTGCGTCGCGCCGTACCGGCGCGGGCCGTTGGGTGCCCGGTGTCATGTCCACTCCTCGTGTCGCCGGCGGCGCGTACGCATGTACCGGGGATCGCTGTCCGGTACGGATGCTAGCGGCCCCGCGCGGAGCGTCACGCATCGAGCCGCCGCGACCAGCGCACCGGCAGCGCGGCGACGCCCCGGAGCATGGCGCTGGAACGGCGCTCCGGTGAATCGGGGTCACCGGCCAGGGCGAGGTCGGGCATCCTGCGCAGCAGCGTCTCCAGGGCGATCCGGCCTTCGACGCGGGCGAGGGGCGCGCCCAGGCAGTGGTGGATGCCGTGGCCGAACGCGAGGTGCCCGCGGGCCGGGCGGCGGATGTCGAAGCGGTCGGGATCGGGGTGGTACCGGGGGTCGCGGGAAGCCGAGGCCAGGGAGAGCATGAGGCTGTCGCCCGCGGGGATGTGGACCCCGTCGATCTCCACCGGTTCGGCGGCGTGCCGGAAGGCCGCCGCCGCGACGGGCCCGTCGTAGCGGAGCACTTCCTCGACGGCGCCGTCGAGCAGGCTCGCGTCGGCCCGCAGCGCGGCGAGCTGGTCCGGGTGGCGGAGCAGGTTGAGGACGCCGCCCGAGATCAGGTTGACGGTGGTCTCGTGTCCGGCGACGAGCAGGAGGAAGGCCATCCCGAGCAGTTCCTCGGGCGAGAGCCCGTCCTCCTCGGCGGAGGCGCGGACCAGGGCGCTCATCAGGTCCGCCCCGGGGTCGCCCGCCTTGGCTGCGATCAGCGAGGCGAAGTACGCGGCCATCTCCCCGCCGGCCGCGGCGGCCGCGGCGGGCGAGGTCGGCGCCACGAGCTCGGTGGACCAGGCGTGGAAGTGGTGCCGGTCGCCGGAGGGAACCCCGAGCAGCTCGCAGATGACGGTGAGCGGCAGCGGGAGGGCGTATCCGGCGACCAGATCGGCCGTGCCGGCCGAGGGGAAGGCGTCGAGGAGGCCGTCGGCGATCTGCCGGACGCGCGGCCGCAGCGCGTCGATCCGGCCGGCGGTGAACTCGCGTGCGACCAGGGACCGCAGGCGGGTGTGCCGGGGGGCGTCGGTCTGCAGCATGTTCAGACCGATGGCGTTGCCGCCGTCGCTCTCCCATGACGAGGAGTGCCGTATGTCGTTGCGCAGGCGGGGGTCCGTCAGCGCGGCCCGCACCTCGTCGCGTCCGAGGACGAGCCACACGTCACCGGTCCCGGGCACGTGGATGCGGTGGACGTGGCCCTTCTCGCGCAGTGCGGCGTAGGCCGGGTACGGGTCGGCGATGACGTCGACTCCCGCGGGAGCGAGTTCCTCAAGCGTCGGGGCGGGCATGGCAGTTCCTCCCTGTCGGTAAACGGGGAGATGTCCCCGCTTCATGTGGGGAACGGTAACACGAAGCGGGGAGCACTCCCCGGTTAAGGGCGACAGGTCCGGCGGACGCGTGCGGGTCAAGCGGACGCGTGCGGCCTTTCCGGGCCGGCCGCGTCGAGCAGCAGTCCCGCGGCCACGGCCGCCCCGTCGGCGCGGAGGGTGGCGGCCACGGCCCGCGCCCGCGTACGGGTTTCGGGGGTCAGGGCCGTGGACAGCGCGGCGGACAGCGATTCGACGGTCGGCGCCGGGTCGTGGTGGGCCGAGCCGATGCCGAGCTCGGCGACCCGTCCGGCCCAGTACGGCTGGTCCGCGATCCGGGGGACCACCACCTGGGGGGCGCCGGCCCGCGCCGCCGCCGTGGTGGTGCCCGCGCCCCCGTGGTGCACGACGGCCGCCACCCGGGGGAACAGGGCCTGCTGGTTGACCTCGCCGACCACGAAGCAGTCGGCGGCGTCGTCGATGGGGGCGAGGTCCGCCCAGCCGCGGGCCAGGAGCACGCGGCGGCCGTGCGCGCGGACGGCTTCGGTGGCCACTCGGGCGATGTCCTTCGGTGCGTGCGCGGCCATGCTGCCGAAGCCCACGTACACGGGCGGTGCGCCGGCGTCCAGGAACGCCCGCAGCCCTTCCGGGAGCGGACGGCCGTCGGGCAGGATCCACGCCCCGGTCTGCACGACGTCGAGGTCCGTCATGCCCCGCGACGGGCACAGGGTCGCGTCCGCCGCCAGCCACGGCCGGTCGGTGAAGACGTGGTCGCGGACGTTGTCCACCGGTGGCAGACCGATCGACGCCCGATGGCGGGCCACCGCCTCGCCGTACAGCGCGTTCACCCTCTGGGCGTCCTGTTCCCACAGCACCCGGTTGTCGGTCTCGTCCGGCGGGGACGCCGTGCCCGGCCGGGACCCGGGCGGGAAGTGCCGCGACGGAATGCCGAAGACGTGGAAGCAGGCGTACACGTAACGGATGCCCAGCTTCTCGGCCACGTCCCGCGCGCCGGCCGGCATCAGACCGGCCGCCACCAGCACGTCGCACCCCTCGGCCGCCGCGGTCAGGGCGTCGAACCGCGCGGCGACCAGCTCGGGGGCGAGCCGGAACGCGTCCTTCGCCGTCGGCGGCTCCGTACCGGCCACCACCGAGCGCACCGTCGGGCCGAGCGGCACCAGCGGCACCCCGACGCGCGCCAGCAGCGCCGCGAACTCCTCGTCGGGCGGCGCGCACACGCGCACCTCCGCACCCCGCGCCCGCAGTTCCACCGCCAGCGCCACCATCGGTTCGACGTCCCCGCGCGATCCCCACGCCGTCAACAACACACGCACTTCGCGACTCCCGTTTCCGCAGGTCATTGGCTTTCGGCCGCCGATTCTCCGGGATGACCGGGGTCTTGCCGCAAGCCCCCCGGTGCGCTATACGTTGAAGAGGGAGGGGAGTTGGTCCCAGCCACCCTCGCCACGGTCACCCCGGATCCGGGCTCCGCGCCGCGCCTCCGGGACCTGACGGCACCCCCGCGTTGAGTCCGACCGCGGTCGGCGGCATCGCTGGAAGATGCGGGCGCGCGTGTGGTGGGTCAGGTTGTCGAGGATCTCGCGCAGCCCTGTGCCACGGACGGCCGGCAGGCGCACCAGGGTGTGCTCGAACGCTCCCGGGTCGACCCGCAGCGGGTGGTGGGGGCGTTGTGGGGGCGGGTCGTCGCGGTCCCGCGAGGACGGCGCGCCGCACGGGCGGTCCCGCGGGCAGCAGGGCGTCGAGGGCGCGTCGGAACACCTCCTCGACCAGGCCGTCCGGGATGGCCACCGGCCGGCCTTCCGGGGCCGCCAGCAGGTGGGCGGGGGCCCGGCCGGCCGCCGCCTCCCACCGCGGGCTCCACGACCACCAGTGGTTCGACCCCCGCCGCGCTCCCCATGTGGTGATCGGCTCGAACGGGGGCGTGCCCTTCCCCTCCGTCAGCAGCTCCGTCCAGGACAGCGGTAGGGCGTCGGCGCCGTCGACGGGGCGGCGGCGCACGGCGTCCGGGGCGAGCCAGACCGCCTGCCAGAGCGAGCAGTCGTCGATCCGGCTCGCCACGGGCAGGCCGCACGCATCGCAGGCCATGTTGGGGCCGTCGGCCCCGTCGAGGCCGCAGCAGTAGCCCCCGGCCCTCTCCGGGATCAGCCGGGTGCCGCGGGTGTCGCCGGGTGCGCGGCCCGCGGCGTCCACGCACCGGTGTACGCCCTGTCCGACGGCGCGCCCGGCGCCGTCGTCATCGGGGTGGGGATCCTGTCGTGCGTCTCGTCGGCCTCGATGCCCGCGGTGCTGCGGGCGAGCGGTTCCGGGGGCGTCTCGTCCGCGCAGACGGTGCCCCGTGCGGGCAGGGCCAGGGTGGCGAGGTAGGCCGTGACGAGGGTGCTGACGCACTCGCTCCGGTTGTAGGCGGTGTGTCCTTCGGCGGCGAAGGTCAACAGGCGGCCGTTGTCGAGGGTCCGCGCGAGGGCCACGGCGTCCCGATAGGGAGTGTCCGGGTCGCCGGTCGTGCCGAGGACCAGGATCGGGGCCGAGCCGGCGGCGCGGTAGGAGCCCTCGTAACGGCTCGGGCGCTCCGCCGGCCACTGGGCGCAGGTGGGCGCGTGGTTGTGGTCGTAGGTGGGCGGCCCGAGGCCGATGGGGGGTCCCAGCAGGGGGGCGGTGGCGGTGTGGGCGCCGACCAGGGCGCCCAGGAGCGGCCGGCCGGACGGGTAGAGCCGGTCGGCGCATTCGACGGCCAGGTTGGCGCTGAGGAAGTCGAAGGACGCGGGTGAGGGCGGGTTCAGCAGGAACGAGGGCCGGCGCGTCCGGGCCGCCTCCAGGGCCTGTCCCAGGTGGGGCCAGACCTCCTTGCCGGAGTTGATGTTGAACATCAGCCGGTAGGCGAGGGTGTAGCCGGTCGCCCGGCGTCCACTCGCGGTGACGACGGGGTGGGCGTCCAGGTCCCGTTCGAGCGCGTCGAAGGCCCGTCGGGGATTTCCCTCGCCGAATCCGCAGGTGGTGGCCTTGCGCGCGCACCAGTCCAGGAACCGGCCGACCGCCGCGTCGAGGGCCTCGAACTGCGCGGCGTCGTAGGCGTACGGCACTTCGGCGTAGCGCCGCGGATCGTAGGCCCCGTCGAGGACCATGGCGCGCACGCGCCGGGGGAACCGGGCCGCGTACACGGTGCCGACGTAGCTGCCGAAGGAGCGGCCGTAGAAGGTCAGCGTCTCCTCGCCGAGGGCCTGGCGCAGCAGGTCGATGTCCCCGGCGTTCGAGCCGGTGCCGATGAACGGTACGAGGTCACCCGACCGTTGCCGGCAGGCGTTCGCGAAGTCCAGGCCCTGGCGGACGGCGCCCCGCAGGGCCCCGGGGCCGGGTACGCCGCGGGCCGCATCGACGGCGGCGGCGTACTCCCGGTCGTTCCAGCACTCCACCTGTCCGCTGCGCCCCACCCCGCGCATGTCGTACCCGACGACGTCGAAGGCGTCGCGCAGGGAGGCGGGGAGCGCGTCGTAGCTGTCACGGGTGAAGTCGACACCGGAGGTGCCGGGTCCGCCGGGGTGCAGCACGAGGACGCCCGTGCGGTGGGTCCGGTCGGGTGCGAGCCGCCGGGTGACCGCGAGCGGGATCGTGGGCCCGGTGGGGTGGCGGTAGTCCAGTGGCACCCGGGCGGTCGCGCACCGGAAGCCGTCGCCCGGGGCGTCGCCGGCCTCCCCCTCACAGGGGCCCCAGGACAGGGCGGGGACGGGGACGGGGAGGACGGCGGCCGGGGGCGCCGCCGTGGCGCCCCCGGGCGTGCTCCCGAGGAGTGCGGTGACCGCGATCAGGACGAGGGCCGTTGCCCACGCCACTCGTCTGCGCGGGTCATCGGCCGAGCGGGTCTGCGTGCACCGGGTCTGCATACGGCGAACTCCCTCTGTCCTGCGTCGCGACAGGGGCGGCACACGGGATCGGGGGAACGTGTGGCGCCCGCGCTCGACCGAGCGGCAAGGACAGCCTCCCACCGTGGGGCCCGGCGGGTCGGACGGTGCCTCAGCCCGTGCCCTCGTGGGCGCCCACCCTCCGGGCCACCTCGTCGTGGAGCGGCTTCATGCCGTCCACGAGCCGCTGGAAGTCGGCGGTGCGGCCGTCGGACCACTGGCCCAGGGCGACCACCATGACCCGGCCGTACCCCGAGAAGGACTGCACGAGCCCGCTGTCCGCGGGCAGGGCCGGCAGGCCGGAGCCGGCGGGCGGGGCCTGGACCGCCACCTGGTAGTCGTCGAAGGCCATCCCCAGTTCGGTCACCACGCGCAGCGTGTCCCGCTGGTCCTTCATCGTGAAGACGGCCATGTTGAACTGGTTGTTCCGGTCGTCCTTGTAGAAGGCGATCTGCTCGCCGACGCAACCCGCGCCGTCCTTGATCATGGCGGCCAGCCGTGGTCCGACAYTGCCCGGCTCCGTGCAGGATTCCAACGCCTTCGAGCCCAGCCGGGTGAAGGTGGCACCGGAGGCGCCCTTCACCTCCGCGGGGAACAGGTCGGCGAGCGGCGTCATCGGCCGCGTGTCGATGACCGCGGCCTGCGCGCCCCGCTTCGGCGCGGTCGACGGCGCGGCCGGGGCCGCCCCGGTGGGCGTGGACGCGGTCTGAGCGGGCGCGGCGGTGCCCTCGTAGGGGGACGACCCGGTGTACTTCAGCACGGCGAGGGTGGCGCCCGCCGCCGCGAGCGCCAGCGCCAGGTTCCGCGGCCACACCCGCCTGGGCCGGGGCGCGGGCCGCAGAGCGGATCCATTCGTTCCGTCCGCTCCTTCCGCTTCGAACCGGCGGACGAAGTCATTCCACTCATCGTCGTCCCGGCCGCTGCGACCGTTGGGCATCTCATGGTTGTTCGGCACCCATGAACCCTAGTGATCAGCCCGCGTCGACTGAATAGCCCCAGGTCACAGCCTCATTACTCTCTTCGTTGGGTTCAGCGGAGCGATTCCTTCGGGGGGCGCTCGCGCAGGGCTCCGTATCCGATGAAGTAGGCGGGGATCCGGTTCAGCCACCGCGAGTCGGTGACGAGCTCCGTCATCCGTTTGGCCCGCCGGGGATCGCCGAACGCGGTGCGGCCCGCCAGCAGCGGTTGGATGACCTGGGCGTGGGCGAGGCGCTGGAGGCCTTGGGTCGCCACGGTGGTCGGCCAGCGACGGAGTTGGACGCGGCGCACGTCGTGGAGTCCTACGGTGCCCTCGCGCAGCGGACGCACGAGGTGACGGGCCGCGGCCACCGCGTCCTGCACGGCGAGGTTGATGCCGATGCCGAAGACGGGTGACATCGCGTGGGCGGCGTCGCCGATGCACAGCAGCCCCGGCCGGTGCCAGCGGCGCAGGCGGTCGAGCCGTACGTCGAGGAGTTTCACCTCGTCCCAGGAGGTGACGGCGTCGCTCCGGCCGGCCAGCCACGGAACGGCGGTCGTGAACCGGGTCATGAACCGCTCCAGGCCCTCCGCGCGCCGCTCCGCGTCGGTGCCCTTGGGGATGAGGGCCGCGCACTGCCAGTAGTCACCGCGGTCGATCAGCGCGGTGAAGAACCGGTCGCCCAGGCCGCCCACGAGTCCGCTGGGGTCGTCCTCGTGGCGCGGCAGCCGGAACCACCAGGCGTCCATGGGGCAGGGGAAGTCCTCCAGGCCGAGTTCGGGCAGGGTTCTGGCCAGGGAGCCCCGGCCGTCGCAGGCCACGGTGAGGGTGGCCCTGAGCTCACCGGTGCCGCCGTCCGCGGTGCGGTAGCGCACGCCCGTGACCCGCCCGCGCTCCGTGAGGTAGGAGGTCGCCTCGGTGTCCATGCGCAGGCGGAAGGAGGGCTCCCGGCCCGCTTCGTCGGCGAGCAGGTCGAGCAGGTCCCACTGGGGCACCATCGCGATGTAGTTGTACTTCCCGTGGAGCGCGCCGATGTTCCCGACCGTGACGAGGGACCGGTCCGGCCCGATGGGGAGCTGCACCGAGGTCACCCGGCGCTGGGGCAGTCGGGCGAACCGTTCGGCGAGGCCGATGTCGTCGAGGAGCGACAGGGTGGAGGGGTGCACGGTGTCACCGCGGAAGTCGCGCAGGAAGTCGCCGTGCTTCTCCAGCACCGTCACCTCCACCCCGGCCCTCGCCAGCAGCAGCGCCAGCACCATCCCGGCCGGCCCGCCTCCCACGACGCAGCACGTCGTACGCTCCACACCGCCACCTCCTTCGCGGGGATCGGGCGAGCCCCAGGAGACGTATACCGCACGGGGAGAGCCGGTTGCGGTACCGGCGGCGCCGGGCTCCGCCGTCGGGGCGGCCTTCGGCCCGAGGTGACGAGTCGCGTGGAGGTGGCTAGCATGGGAGAAGACGGCCGAAACTGCGGGATCCGCTCTCAGACCGCAGTGATGCGCGAGGGCTTGGGAATTCGCGTGCCGACAGGGGGTCCGTGGCTCTACGAAGCCACGTTGACGGCGGGTGCGTACTCCTCACATGTATTCGGCCACAGGAAAACTCCGTGCGGTTTCACGGAAGGAGGCAGAACGAATTCGTGCCGCCACGCGTGGCACAGCTGCAAGAAGGGTTCTGAAATCATGCAAGCACTCAGAGTCAAGCGGCTCTTCGCCGTGTCCGCCATCGGTGTTCTGATGGCCGGCGGCGCGGCGCTCGGCGCCGCGGGTACGGCCTCGGCGGCCATGCCCACCCACTCCGTCACCTACAGCCACGGCGGCGGGGGTTGGGACGACGACAACGGCTACAACAACGGTGGGTACGACAACGATGACGACTGGGGCGGAGGCGGATGGGACGACGGCGGCTGCTGACGAACCGAGCCGCACGGTGCGGACCGTCGAAAAGACGGTCCGCACATAGTCGTGTCCAAGTGCACATAGTCGTGTCCAAGTCCAGGAAGGGTTCGATCGCCCGCCGGGCGAGGCGCAGCTGATCCGGGTGCGGGCACACCGGGACGACGACGCGTGGGCAAGGTCCCGAGGCGCGTAGGCGAGGTCCCGAAGGGACGGCCTACGGCTTGATGTTCTGGTTCAGGTGGAACAGGTTGTCCGGGTCGTAGGCCCTCTTGGCCTCCACGAGCCGGTCGTAGTTCCCCTTGTAGTTGGCCCGGATCCGGTCCTGGTCGTCGTCGGCCATGAAGTTGACGTAGCCGCCCTCTTCGGAGTGCGGAGCGGTCGCCTCGTAGTAGGCGCGCACCCAGGCGGTGTTGGCCTCGTTGTCGGCCGGGTCGGGCCACATGCCGGCGATGACCGTGGCGAACGAGGCGTCCCGGTAGGCGAAGGCCGTGGCGTCCTGCGGGACGTCGTGGCAGGCGCCGTTGATCGGGTAGATGTGCACGGTCGAGTTCACCACCGGGACCCGGGGACCGTGGACCAGGTGGGCCTCGATCGCGGCGTCGGTGAGCTCGGTGACGAAGTTGGCCTTCCAGTAGTGCTGGAGTCCCGGCGGCACCAGGGCGTCGAAGGCACTGTTCAACGCGGGATAGGGCATCGGCCCGACGTGCTCGGCGACCACGGGTGCGAACTCGCGGAACTGCTGCACGGCGCGCTCGCCCTCCGCGATCGGGCCGGCCCAGCAGGCCACGATCAGGATGAAGGTGTCCCCGTGCCGGTCCTCGGGGATGAACGGCAGGGGCGGGGCGATCTGGAAGGCGGGGAAGCCGCCCAGCTGCCGCGGTGCGTCGGCGATGAGCTCGCGGTACCCGCGCAGGACCGCGCCGGCGTCGGCCAGTTCGAAGAGCATGGGCCCGCCGTAGACGTCCTGCACCGGCGCCAGCCGGAATTCGAGCGAGGTCACCGCTCCGAAGTTCCCTCCCCCGCCGCGCAACGCCCAGTAGAGGTCCTCGTTCTCGTCCTCGCTGGCGACCACCAGCCGGCCGTCGGCGGTCACCACGTCCGCGGAGATCAGGTTGTCGCAGCTCAGGCCCTGGCCGCGGCTGAGGTAGCCGATGCCGCCACCCAGGGTGAGCCCGCCGACACCGGTGGTGGATATGATCCCGCCGGTCGTCGCCAGGCCGAAGACGTGCGTGGCCGCGTTGAAGTCGCCCCAGGTCGCACCGCCCTCGGCGCGCGCCGTCCGCTCACCGGGGTCGACGCGGACTCCCCGCATCCCGGACAGGTCGGCGACGACGCCGTCGTCGCAGGTACCGAAACCGGGCACGCTGTGACTGCCGCCGCGCACCGCGAGGTCCATCCCGTTCTCCCGGGCGAAGTCGACCGTCGCCATGACGTCGGCGGCACCGGCGCAACGCACGACGACCGCCGGCTTCCGGTCGATCATGGCGTTGTAGACCTTGCGCGCCTCGTCGTAGGCCGCGTCCTCGGGGGTCACGACCGCGCCGCGCACCCGTTCGCGCAGCTGGTCCAGGGAAATCTTTGCCATGGCCGACGCTCCTCGCAGCACCCGCGCGCACACCGGCGCCGACCGCCGGGGTCCCGGGCGTCTCTTTTCACGCTACGCCGATGGGGCCATCCCTCAAGCGGGGACGTGATCGGGCGTTCGCTGAGCGGCCCGGAGCACCGTCCGACGGTCGGGTGCTCCGAAGGGCCGTGCGACCGGCTCCGCGCGGGGCGGGACGCCTCACGCCCGGGCGGCCGGCCCGCCGAAGCACTTCGCGTACTGCTCGTTCGAGAGGATCAGCGGTTTCCCGGCGTCGTACGGGCAGGGGTCGTCGGCCCGGGCCGGCGGGCGGAGCGACGATGCGGACAGGAAGAGGGACAGGCATGCGGCCAGGCAGACCGCCACTACTGCCGCCGTCGGAACGGTCCTTCGGCGGCTCCGGCAGGGCCGTGCGCCGTGCGCGTGCGAACGGAAGGGGGTCACAGGACGGTTGTAGCCGTCTCCCGCGCGCCGGCGCGCAGGAACGGCCGCCGCGTCACCCGCCCGGCCGTCCCGGTTCACCGTGCGAACGACACGTCGTTCAGCGCGGCGGCGGGGCGTTCCGGGTGGTCGTGGCCGGTGGTGCGGGCGCGGGTGTACTCCGGTTCGCCCAGGGCGTCCCGGAGCCGGGCGGCGGCCCGGTCGACGTCGAAGCGTTCCGCGGGTGGCACGGTGTGCCGACGGACTGCCGCAAGGTGTGGGCGGCGCCCGGGAGTTCACCGGCGCGGAGCAGGCCGGCCCGCCGGTGCGCGGGAGTCGGGGCGGGGGCGGCCGGGTGGTGGGCCCACCACCGCGCCGACTCCCTGACGGCTGGGGCACGGGTCCTGCCCGTGGTGGACCGCGCGCCGGCCCGCCGGGACGGTCCGGCGGGCGTACCCGTCGGCTGAAACGGGCGGCCGTACCGGTCGGCCGGATGCGGGCGGCCGCCCGTCGGTATCGGCGGCGGGGTGGGTCAGCGGCGGCCGGCCGCCTGCCAGGGGGCCGGGCGGGCCGTGGCGGTGGGGCCGTAGCGCTCGTAGTAGTCCTGGAGGAGGCCGGATTCCTCCAGGACGGCATCGGCCCAGGAACGGTCCAGTCCGGGCGGGGCCTGCCGGGTGGCGACGGCGCAGGCTCCGGTGAGCATGCCGGCGTAGACGAGGTCGGAGTGGAGGTTGCTGATGCTGTCCGTCTCGTGGAAGTTGACCGGCCGGCCGCCTGCCAGCACGGTGACGTCCACGCCGCCGGGGAGCGTGTGGGTACGGGACGAGGGGCCGGTGACGGAGCGGGCCGCCGGGTTCCGGGCGGCCAGGGCGTCGAGTGCGGGGAGGTCGAATTCGATGTCGCGGCTGCTGACGCTCGCGAGGTAGGCGGGGCGCCGGATGGCTTCGAACTCCCGGGTCGACATGCTGGTGCGACCGGTGACTCCGAAGACCAGCAGGGGCTCGTGCCGTTCCAGCAGGGTGGCCAGGTCGCGGTCCGTGACGTAGCCGCTCTCGTGGGCGTCGATGAGGTGGAGGATGTCGGCGTCGTGGACGGCGACCCGCATGCGGCGCTGGGTGAGGAGGGCGGCGATCTGGGAGCCCACGTTGCCGTAGCCGATGACCAGCGCGGGCTGTCCCTCCATCTTCAGGACGGGCAGCAGCTCCAGAGCCGTGGTGACGGCCTTCTCGGCGATCCAGTACGACTCGATGCGCCCCTTGAGCCGGGACTGGGCGACCGAGAACACCGGGAAGGGCAGCTCCCTCTCGCGGCCCCGGAGCTTGTAGATCCCGGACATGGTCTGTTCCACCACTCCCGCCCAGTCCGACGCCCGGCCGCCACCGGCGCCGACTCCCGCTCCGGCGGGCGTCGGGGAACCTTCACGGGCCCGGTCCAGCAGTGCCGGTGCGACGTAGCCGCCGTCGTCCAGGGCGAGGCAGCGCAGGCCGAGCCGGCGGGCGCGGCCGGTGTGCTCCTCGACGGCCCGGGGATCGGTGGCGTCGACGACCCGTACGCCCTGATCGACGAGGTGGCCGTGGACCCGGTGGCGCCACTGGTAGGCGTAGTCCTTGCGCAGGACCGTCATCGCGTCCAGCGGGGCTCCGAGCTCGGCGAGGCAGCCGACGAGGTGGACGAGGTCGGTCAGGAAGTGCCCGGTGACCAGTACCGCGAAGCCCGCGAGGGGCTTCCCGTGGCGCAGGCGCCCGACGGCGGCACTCATCAGGGGCAGCTCGCCCGCGACCCGCTCCACTTCGGGCGCGGAGAAGGGCTGGCGGTGCCAGATCTCGGCCCAGTGGTCCAGCGAGGCCGCCGACGGTGCCGCGCCGCGGCCCGAGAGGCGGAGGTTCAGGCGCAGCGGAGACGTTCCCGCACCGGCGCCGCGCATCTCGGTGGAGACGAACATCGATGCCTGCAGGCCCGGTCCGAGGCGTGCCGTGAGTTCACCCCCGGCAGCGACCGCTACGGCTCCCGGGCCGGCGGCCTCGCACAGGCGCCGGGCCGCGCGGTGCAGGAGGTGGGGGCCGTCCTCCGGGGCGGCGGTCACCTCGACCGTGGTCGCCGCGAAGGAGACCGGGCCGTCGGCCGGCGGTGCCACGTGGCGTTCGGGCCGTCTGACGGTCAGGGTATTCGTTTCCCGTTCCATTCGAATTCCATCCGTTCCACCTGGCGGCAGCCGTCCGCCGCACCACACGTTCGATGTCGCCGTGAATTGAGGACGTGGTGTCCGGCATACGTTCGGACGCTAGCCCTCAGATAAATTCGACGGTGCTGGATTGAGCGCCCTGCGTGGGAAGATGGGCATCGAGCACGGGACCGAGAATACGGGCGGAAGGGAAATTCCCACCGCAATATCGCTGGATCTCTTCTCGAATTCCTCTGGACCGGGAGAGCGCGGGGAAGGCTCGGTTCATCCTCGATCCGAATCCATTATCGTGAATCCGACGGCCGCACGCCGTGGGCCGTTCACCGGTCCGGTCAGACACCCGACCACAGGAGGACACCGTGCCCGCGGCACACGATTGGATCGACGCCCTCGGCCTGGAGCCGCACGTGGAGGGCGGGTACTTCAGGCGGACCTTCCAGGCCGACCACCGCCCCCCGATCCGGACACCGGAGGGCGACCGCTACACGATGACGTCCATCCACTACCTGCTCACCCACTGGTCGCCGATCGGGCACTGGCACCTGAACCGTTCCGACATCCTGCACTTCCACCACCACGGCGATCCGGTCACCTACCACCTGCTGCACCCGGACGGCCGGCACACCACCGCCGTCCTCGGCCAGGACCCGGGCCGGGGACACGTCCTCACGCTGGCGGTCCCCGGGGGCGTCTGGAAGGCCTCGCACCTCGCCGCGGGCGACCACGGGCTGATCAGTGAGGCCGTCGCGCCCGGATTCGACTTCGCCGACATGACCCTCGGCCGGGTCGACGACCTGCTGCGGCGGTTCCCGGGGCATCCGGAGCTGATCCGCCGCTACTGCCGCCCGGCCGAGCCGGCCGAGCCGGCCGGACCTGCCAACGCCGCGGTCTGACCGGAGGACGGAGCCGACCACCGGGACCGGGGAGGGTCGGGACGCACGGAAGGCGTGCGCCGAGGGGTGCGCCGAGGGGGTGCACAATCGTTCACCCCCGGGTGTACAGTCGTTTACCCATGGGGTGAACAGTTGTGCACTCACCCGGCGCCCGCTCTCGCCACCCGTCTGGAGCAGCATGCCCTCCGCGATACCCGCCCCCCGTCCGGCCTCCGCCCGATCCCGGTTCGTCGTCCCCGTCCTCGCCTTCTGCGGCATGGTCGTCGCCGTCATGCAGACCCTCGTGGTCCCGCTCCTGCCGCACGTACCCGAGCTGACGGGGGCGAGTCCCGGCGCCGCGGGCTGGCTGGTCACCATCACCCTCCTCACCGGCGCGGTCTTCACCCCCGTGCTCGGCCGCGTCGGTGACATGTACGGGAAGCGGCGCGTGCTGCTGGCCTCGCTGGGCGTGCTCACCCTCGGTTCCGTCCTGTGCGCGGTCAGCTCCGACATCGGCGTCCTGATCACCGGCCGGGCCCTGCAGGGCGCGGCCCTCGCGGTGATCCCCCTGGGCATCAGCATCATCCGCGACGAGCTCCCCGCCGAGCGGGTGCTCCCCTCGATCGCGCTGATGAGCTCGACCCTCGGCATCGGTGCGGCGATCGGCCTGCCGGTGGCCGCGGTGGTCATGGAGAACTTCGACTGGCACACCATGTTCTGGGCGTCGGCCGCCCTCGGTCTGCTCGATCTGCTCCTGGTGCTCCGGATCGTCCCGGAGTCCCCCGTGCGCTCCCCCGGACGCTTCGACCTCCTGGGAACCCTCGGCCTGGCGGGCTCCCTCGTCGGACTGCTGCTCGCGATCACCCAGGGCGCCGACTGGGGCTGGAGCTCCGCGCGCACGCTCGGGCTGCTCGGCGGGTCCGTGGCGGTGGGCCTGCTGTGGGGCCGGTTCGAACTGCGCACCCGCTCCCCGATGGTGGACCTGCGGGTCTCCGCCCGGCCCGCCGTCCTGCTGACCAATGTCGCGGCCCTGCTGATCGGCTTCGCCTTCTACGCGAACTCCCTCGTCACCGGCCAGTTGGTGCAGGAACCCACCAGCACGGGGTACGGGCTCGGTGCCTCCCTCGTGGTCAGCGGCCTGTGCCTGCTGCCCGGCGGCCTCGCCATGGTCGCCCTCTCCCCCGTCTCGGCACGGATCTCCGCCGCCTACGGGCCCCGTGCCGCGCTCGCGATCGCCGCCGTCGTCATGGCGGTCGGCTACGTGCTCCGCTTCTTCACCAGCCACAGCCTCTGGCTGATCGTGGCCGGGGCCACCGTGGTCGCCTCCGGGACCGCGATCGCCTACTCGGCGCTGCCCGCCCTCGTCATGCGGGCCGTGCCGGTGAGCGAGACGGCCTCCGCGAACGGGCTGAACACCCTGATGCGTTCGGTCGGCCAGGCCTGTTGCAGTGCCGTGGTCGCCGCCGTGCTGGCCCACGTGACCTTCGTGGCCGGCAGCCGTACCGCCCCGACCCTGCACGCCTACCTGTTGATCTTCCTGATCGCCGCCGGAGCGGCGCTGGCCGCCCTCGTCGCCACGCTGTTCCTGCCGTCGGACCGGCCGGGAGCCGGTGCCCCACGGGCCACCGGCGGGCGGGGCGGTACGGTCACGGTGACACCGTCCGTGACCGCCGCCCGGGAGAGCGCATGAGCACCACCGACGAATCCACCCCGACCGGGTCGGCCACGGCCGACGGGGCGTCGGGCGCCGAGACCGGACGCGACGCCATCGTGCGGGCCGCGCGCCGGGCGTTCACGCTGCGGCCGTACGCCGAGGTCACCATGCGCGGCATCGCCGCCGCCGCGGGGGTGAGCCCGTCCCTGATCGTGAAGCGGTTCGGGAGCAAGGAGGCCCTGTTCAACACGGTCGCCGACTTCCGGACCGCCGCCGACGAACTGTTCGCCGCGCCGCCGGCCGCGCTCGGCCGGCACCTGGTCCTGACCATGGTCGAGCTGCGGGACCGGTTCCGCGGTGACCCGCTGCTGCGGGTCGTGTTCTCCCTGGGCATCGAGGACGAGCGCACCCTGCTGCGGGCACGTTTCCGCGAGCAGGTCACCGACCGGCTGGCCGCGTCCCTGACCGGCCCCGACGCACAGCTGCGGGCCGAACTGATCGCGGGCCAGCTGCTGGGGCTGGGCGCCACGCTCAGCCTGCACCGGCCGGACGGCGCGGGTGCCCGCACCAGCGCCGACCGGCTGGCGGACCTGTACGCGCCCGGCCTCCAGCGGCTCATCGACGGCTCCTGACCCCGCCGCCCCGAAAGCGGCGCGGGAAGGACGGCGCCGGGAGGCGCCAGGAGGGTGGTGTCGGGCGCCCGAGGGTTTCGGTACGGGCCGACGGTCGTTGGTGGCGTGAGGAAGGAGATCCGCCATGTCGACACGAGAACCCTCGAAGCAGCCCACGACCGAACTCGACGCCCGCTACAGCTCCGCGCTCCGTCCCCGCCCAGGGGCCGCGGACGTCACCGCCACCGAATGGTCCGAGGCCCAGCGGCACCTGGAGGCCGCCGAGATCTTCTGGGCGTCCACGGTACGGCCCGACGGACGGCTGCACGTCACACCCGTGATCGCCGCCTGGCACCGGGGCGTGCTGTACTTCTCCACCGGCCCGGACGAGCAGAAGGCGAAGAACCTCGCCCGTGACGGGCACTGCGCGCTGACCACCGGAGGGAACTCGCTCACCGCGGGGCTCGACCTCGTCGTCGAGGGCAAGGCCGAGCCGGTCTCCGAGCCGTCGGTGCTGGAGGAGGTGATCGCCGCGTACGAGGCGAAGTACGGGGCGCACATCACCTCGCCCGAGGGCACCTTCCACGGCATCGGGGACGCCTTCCGCAGGGGCGACGTGACGGTGTTCGCGGTGGCTCCGGACACGGCGTACGGGTTCGGCCGGGACGACGGGGTCTACAGCCACACGCGGTGGACCTTCTGAGCGGCGGCCCCCCGCCCCGTCAGGCGCCGGGCGGGGCCGCCGCCGCCAGGAGCGCGCGCAGGGCGGCCCCCGGTGGGCCGGGCAGGACGGCGAGCGAGGTCGTGACGCCCGGGGCCGCCAGCGGGCGAACGGCCGTGCCGGCCACCTCGGGAAGGCCGCTCACCCGGTAGAAGACCGTCCAGGAGGGGGCCCGCTCGCCTTCCGCCCCGATCGCGGTGAGGGTGTCCTGGAGGTCGGTGAACGGCGGACCGGACGGCGGGGCGGCTCCGGTGGCCGCCCGCAGCGCGGCCGTCACCAGGTCGTGGAAGGGCGCGTTGCGCTCGCGGGCCGCCAGCCGCAGCGGGAGGTCCGCCAGGTCCCCCAGCGCGGGCCGCGGCAGGGCGGCGGCCGGGTGCCCGGCGGGGAGGGCCACGTACAAGGGGTCCTCCCAGAGCGGGAACAGTTCCAGACCGGGGGCCGCGGGCAGGGCGCGTACCAGGGCGGCGTCCAGGGCTCCGCTGCGGACGGCGGCGAGCCGCTCGGAGACCGCCAGGCTCCGGACCCGCACCCGGACTTCCGGGGCCAGTTCGGCCAGGCGGGCCAGGAGTCGGTAGACCCTCTGCCCCGGCCCGCGCACGGTGCCCAGGCGGAGGGTGCCGGTGCCCGCGGAGGCGAGGTCCGCCGCCACGCGCCGGGTCCGCTCGGCGGCGTCGAGCACCGCCCTCGCCTCCGGCAGCAGCCGTTCGCCGGCCACGGTGAGGGACACCCGCCGGGTGGACCGCTCGAAGAGGGTGAGGCCGAGTTCCCGTTCGAGGCGGCGCACCTGCTGGCTGACCGCGGACTGGACGATGTGGAGCCGTTCGGCGGCGCGGGCGAAACCGCCCTCCTCCGCCACCGCCACGAAGTACCGAAGTTGCCGCAGTTCCATCCCGCTCCCCCTCATGCGTCCATTCGTCACGATCGATGATCGCCGCAGTGCGCAAACGGCTCTGGTTCGCGGCCTCTTCCCCGGGTCGAATGGAGGCGTCGAACCGGTACGGAGGAGAGGATCCATGGACATGACGGCGGACGGGAAGCGGAGCACGGGAACGGCCACGGCCACGGCCACGGCGACGGCGGTGGCGGTGGCGGTGGCGGTGGTCGTCCGGGCGGAGGACGCCGAGTACGTGCCCCTGCCGCACGGCGGCGGATTCACGCTGCTCACGGACGGCGCCCCGCTCGGCGCCAACCGACTGGCCCTGGGGTCCGGCGCGGCCGGCGCCCGGCCGCACTTCCACGCCCGCTCGGCGGAGCTGTTCCACGTACTCGCCGGCACGGTGGAGTTCCGGCTGGACGGCGCCGTCGAGACGGTCGGCGCGGGGGGCACGGTCCTGATCCCGCCGGGCGTGCCGCACGCCTTCGGCGCCACGGCGGACGGACCGGCCGAGCTGCTGGCCGTCCTGGGCCCCGCGGTCGAGCGGTTCGACTACTTCCGGGCGCTCGGCCGCGTCCAGCACGGCCTCCAGTCCTTCGACGACCTGCTCCCCGAACAGGAGCGGTACGACGTGCACTTCGTCGACCGCGCCTGACGACGGCGGCCGGGGGCGCGGGCGATGTCCTCGGTCCGGGCAGACCCGCGCCGCAGAGCCCCGTCACGCGCTCCACGGCCGGAGCTTCTCGGGGTTGCGCACCACCCAGATGTGCGTGATCCGGTCGTCCGCGACGGCGAACGCGGCCACCGTCACCGTGGCACCGCCGTACTGGGCGACCAGACCGGGGCTGCCGTTGACGGAGCGTTCCAGGAGGTTCAGGCCGGGTGCGGGGGCCCGGCCGGCCATCTCCACGATGTACCGGGCGATCCGCTCGCCGCCCACGACCGGACGGAGCACCGCGCCGACCCGGCCGCCACCGTCGGCGGTCATCGTGGCCGCCGGGTCGAGCAGGGCGACGAGGGCGGCGATGTCCTTGGCCTCCCACGCCTGCTTGAAGTCCCTGATGACGCCCGCCCGCTCCGCCGGCCGGGACACGGGAGCCGGTGCGGCGCCGATGCGGCGGCGGGCCGACGCGGCCAGCTGCCGGCACGCCGCCGGCGTACGGCCGACGATCGCGGCCACTTCGGCGAACGGGTAGCGGAAGACGTCGTGCAGGATGAACGCGACCCGTTCGGCCGGGGTCATCGATTCCAGTACCACCAGGAAGGCCATGTCGACCGACTCGTCCAGGGTGACCCGGTCGGCCGGGTCCGCCGGGTATCCCCCGCCGTCACCGGGCTGCCCGGCCGCCCATTGGGCGCGGTCGGGCAGCGGCTCCGGTATCCACTCGCCCACGTAGCTCTCGCGCCGCGCCCGCGCCGATCCGAGCACGTCGAGGCAGATGCGGCCGGCCACCTTCGTCAGCCAGGCGCCGGGCGACTCGATGGCCTCCTGCTGCTCGCGGGACATGGCGTACCAGCGGGTGTAGGTCTCCTGCACGGCGTCCTCCGCCTCGGCCAGGGAGCCGAGGAGCCGGTAGGCGAGGTTGATCAGCTGCCGGCGCTCGCTCATGATCGCGCTCAGGGCCGGATCGGTGGGGGCCTCGGGCTCGCGGTGGGATCGGGTGGTCATGGTCTCGTCGGCTTCCTCGTTCGGTCTGCGTGCGTTCCACCGTCTTCGACGGAACACGGCCGCGAAATGTCAGGCCGGCGCGCCCTGTCCGTCGCGCTCGGACGATCATCACCCGTACGGGGCCGCCCGGAGGAGCCGGTACGCGGACCGCGTGAGGAAGGGGCGGATCAGCGGCCCGGTGCCCAGAAGGCCGTCAGGGTCCCCGTGCCGGGGGTCAGGGCGTCCCAGCCGCCCGCGAGGTCCACGACGGCGACCCCCGCCGTCGGGAAGCCCGCCCCGAGTGCCTCCAGCAGTTCGGGGCTGCCGGACCCGCACAGCGCCGAAGCCATCTCCTGCACGCCGGGATTGTGGCCGATCAGGGCCACGCACCCGAGCCCCGCCGCCCGTTCCGCCAGTACGGTGACCATCGCGTTCGGCGCCGCGCCGTACAGCCGCTCGTCGTGCACGGCGTCCGGGGGGTCGGCCAGCGCCGGGGCCATCAGCTGCCAGGTCTGCCGCGTGCGGCGCGCCGGGGAACACAGGACCAGGCCGGGCGCGAGTCCGGACTCCGCCAGCCACCGGCCCGTCCGGGCGGCGTCGGCCCTGCCGCTCTCGCTCAGGGAACGCTCGAAGTCCTCGACCGACTCCTTCTTCGGCACGGCCTTGGCGTGCCGCACCAGCAGCAGCCGGCACCCGGAGGCCCCCGCGGGGGCCGAGGACGTCGTGTGTGGCGCGGGGCCCGAGGGCATGGCCGTCTCCTTCGCCGCGGGGTACGGGTACACGGTCATGGTGCGGTGGCCCGGGAAGGTGCGCACCCTCACACGCGCTCGACAGGCCCGGGGCTACGCTGCGCAGGATGGAACGCGCAGAGGTACTCAAGCGGGTGATCGGCATCCTCACCGAGGCCCAGGACATCCGCCGGGCCGTCGAAAGCGGACAGGACGCCACCGGTGAGGACTCCGGAGACGGCCACGGGGACGGTCCGGCGGCCACGGCCGGTGTGGCCACGACGCTGCTGAACGAAATGCTGCCGTCGATCAGCGTCCCCGCCGACGCCTCCCCGCAGCAGGTGGCGGCCCTGGTGGCCCAGGCACTGGGCCCGGCCCTGCACACGATGGTCTCGGGATTCAGCCTGGCGTTCACCAGCCTGGCCATCGCCCACGACAACGGCCGTACGGACCTCTCCTCCATCGAGGTGCTCCAGGAACTGGCCCTCGAAATCGAGGCGGGCACCTACGACGAGGGGCCGTAGGGGCGTGCCAGGCTGTCGGGAGCGCGGGTGAGCGAAGGGGAGTCCGGAGCATGGTGCACGTACTGGGCAGCCGCATTCTGCTGCGTCCCACGGATCCCGAGCGGTCGCGGACCTTCTACGGCGACACGCTCGGTCTCGCCGTCTACCGCGAGTTCGGCACGGGTCCCGAGCGGGGCACGGTCTATTTCCTCGGCGGCGGCTTCCTGGAGGTGTCGGGCCGCGCCGACGAACCGCCCGCGCCCGGACTCCGCTTGTGGCTGCAGGTGGCGGACGTCCGGGCGGCGTACGAGGAGCTGAGCGGCCGGGGTGCGCAGGTGCTGCGGCCCCCGGTGCGCGAGCCCTGGGGGCTGATCGAGATGTGGATCGCCGACCCGGACGGCGTACGGATCGCCGTCGTGGAGGTGCCCGCGGACCATCCGCTGCGTTTTCGCCCCTGAGCGGCCGCGGGCACGGCCAAGGAGCCACGGCGGCGGGGCACGCGCCGGTCGCGGCCCCCGCGCCCGGATGATCCACTGGGGGGCATGGACGCCGACGCGGGGCCCTCCCGGAGGGGCACGGGGTGAGCGCGCAGCGGCGCCGGCCGAGGGGGTGGCTCTTCCCCGAGGGGCACGCCCACGCGCACCTGGGGCCGCTGCTGTTGGTGCTGACGTTCGCCAGCGGTCTGGTCGACGCGGTGAGTTTCCTCGGGCTCGGCCGGGTGTTCGTGGCGAACATGACCGGCAACGTGGTCTTCCTCGGCTTCGCGTTGAGCGGTGCGGCCGGGCTGTCGGCCGCGGCGTCCGCGACGGCCCTGGCCGCGTTCCTGGGCGGAGCCGCGGCGGGCGGGTGGTGGCGGCGCGACGGGCCGCCCGCCCGGCTGTTCGCCCCTCTGGTGGCCGGGCAGGCGGCGCTGGTCGCGGTGGCGCTGGCGGCTCTGGGGTGGGACCTGGGCCGGTACCCGGTGCTCGTTCCGCTGGCGGCCGGGATGGGGCTCCAGAACGCGGTGGTGCACCGGATCGGGCTGCCCGATCTGACGACGACCGTGGTCACGCGGACGCTGACGGGTCTGGCCGCCGACCGCCGGCGGCCGGCCGCGCCCCGGCGCGCCCTGTCGGTGGCGGTGCTCGCCTGCGGGGCCCTCGCCGGCGGCCTGCTGCTCTCCGGGCCCGGGCCGGGGTGGGTGCTGGCGCTCGTACTGGTGCTGCTGACGGCGGTCGCCACGGCGGCGGCCAGGGCGGGCGGGTCCGAGGGCTGAACCCCGGAGGGGGCGGACCCGTTCGTCTACGCTGGCGCCATGGGTCACGAGGACGTCGGCGACGACGGACACGACGCCGGGTCCGACCGGCCCGCCGCCGCCGCTACCGCGACGGCCGAGGCGTCCGCCGCGCGGCTGAAGGAACGGCTGTACGCGACCATCACGATGATCTCCGTGGTGATCGGCCTGGCCGCGTCCGAGCACGTCGCCGTGCTCGGCGCCACGGCCACCGTGCTCACGGCGGCCGTCGGGCTGTGGCTGGCGACCCTCGTCGCCGACCAGCAGGCCCACCGGGTGGTCCACGGCCGGCTCGCCACCGGCGCGGAGCTGCGGCGCATGCTGTGGGTCGGCAGCCCGCTGCTGCTGTCCGCGGTCGGCCCGCTGATCCTCATCTGCTCGGCCGCCCTCGGCGTGATGGAGTTGACGACGGCCCTGTACGCCGCTGCCGGGGTGAACGTCGCCAGCCTCTTCGGTTGGGGGTGGTACGGAGGGGTCCGCATGGGCAGCGGTCCGACGGTCGCCCTGCTGGCCGGTGCCCTCGACGCCGCGATCGGCCTGTCCGTGGCCCTGGTCAAGGCCGCCGCCGGGCACTGAACCCCGCCGCCCGGAGCGGGGACGGCCGGTTGCTGAGCCCCGAGTCGGCCTCCGGGAGCACCCGATCATTCGGCGATTGCCGAAGCGATGGGGCATTCTGGAGGGATGAACACACTGCCTTTCGGTACGCCTTCGGACGACGCACCGGCCCCCGCCGCCCGCCTGGCCTCCTTCGCCGCAGCCCTGGCCGACGAGACGCGGGCCGCCATCTGCATGACCCTGCTGGAGGGGCGCGCCTGGACCGCGGGCGAGCTGGCCCGGATCACCGCCGTGGCTCCGTCCACCGTCAGCGGCCATCTGGTCCGGCTGCTCGACGCGGGCATCTGCGTCACCGAGCGGCAGGGCCGGCACCGTTACGTGCGCATCGCCGACGCGGCGACCGCCCGCCTCGTCGACGCGCTCGCCTCGTACGCGATCCCCGGCCGGGACGCGGCGCACGCCGTCCCGGTGGTCGCCGCGCCCGACCCGCTGGCCCGCGCCCGGACGTGCTACGACCACTTCGCCGGGCGGCTCGGCATGGCGGTGACCGACGCGATGGAGCGGCGCGGGCTGCTGCGCACGGACGGCGTGTTCGAGCTGACGGACGACGGGCGGGCCTGGTGCGCCGCGGCCGGCGTCGACCTCGGCGGCGGGGGGCGCAGGCCGCAGGTCAGTTCCTGCCTGGACTGGACCGAGCGGCGACGCCACCTGGGCGGCCTGGCCGGGGCCCGGCTGCGCGCGCGGGCCCTGGAGGGGCGGTGGGTGGTGCGTGCGGAGGGCGGCGGGCGGGCGCTGGAGGTCACCGCGGCCGGGGAGCGGGCCTTCGGCGGGCTCCTGGGGATCACGCCTGACGCGTGGAGCTGAATCCCCTCCGGGGGCATGCCGGAAGCGATGGCGGGAGCAATGGCGGGAGCAATGTCCATCAACATTTCGGTCGACACCGAAATGTTCAGCCTCTAGGGTGGGCGCATGACGTTCCGCTCCCGCCCCCTCCTGCCCGCCGGCCTCCTCACGGTCGGTGCCGTCTCCTTCACCGTGTTCGCCTGGGCCTCGGCCTTCGTCTCCATCCGCAGCGCGGGCGCCGCCTACTCCCCCGGCGCCCTGGCCCTCGGACGGCTGCTGGCCGCCTCGCTGACGCTGGCCGTCCTGCTCCTCGTACGCCGTCAGGGCCTGCCGCCCCGCACGGCCCTGCCCGGCATCCTGCTGTCCGGCGTCGTATGGTTCTGCGGCTACACGGTCGCGCTGAACTGGGGGGAGCGGCTGGTCGACGCGGGGACGGCGTCCCTGCTCGTGAACACCGGCCCCATCCTCATGGCGCTGCTCGCGGCCCGGTTCCTCGGCGAGGCGCTGCCTCCGCGGCTGCTGGCCGGCATGGCGGTGTCCTTCGCCGGCGCGGTGGTCGTGGGCCTTTCCATGTCCTCCGGTGACGCCGGCTCCACCCCGGTGCTCGGAGTCGTGCTCTGCCTGCTCGCGGCGGTCGCCTACGCGACCGGCGTCATCGCCCAGAAGCCCGCGCTCTCGCACGGAACACCCCTGCAGATCACCGCGTTCAGCTGCCTGACCGGGACCGTGGCCTGCCTGCCCTTCGGCGGCCGGCTGCTCACGGAACTGCCCGGGGCACCCGTGTCCGCGACGCTGAACATGGTCTACCTGGGCGTGGTTCCGACCGCCCTCGCCTTCACCGCGTGGACCTACGCCCTGGCCCGGATGCCCGCCGGAAAGCTGGGTGCGACGACCTATGCCGTCCCGGCGGTGGTCGTCCTGCTGAGCTGGGCCCTGCTGGGCGAGGTGCCGGCCTGGCTGACCCTCCTCGGCGGGGCGCTCTGCCTGGCCGGCGTGGCGGTCTCCCGTTACGTGCCCCGCTCCCCGCGCAAGGGACCGGACCACGCTCCCGGTGCCGCTCCCCTTCCCACCCACGTTCCCTCCCACGAAAGGCAGTCCTCATGAGGATCCTCACGGTCGGCGCGGGCGCCGTCGGCGGCTTCTTCGGCGCCCGGCTCGCCACGGCGGGCCAGGACGTCTCCTTCCTGGTCCGGCCCGCGCGCGCCAAGGCCCTGGAAGCCCGCGGCCTGCGTGTCGAGGGCCAAGGGGAGGAGCTCCGCCTCGCGCCCCGGCTGGTGACGGCCGACGCCCCGGGCGGCCCCTACGACCTGGTCCTGCTGTCCGTGAAGGCGACCGCCCTGCACGCCGCGCTGGCCGACATCGCGCCCGCGGTCGGCCCGGACACCGCCGTCATCCCCCTGCTCAACGGGATCGCCCACCTCGACGCGCTCGTCGCGGCCCTGGGGGACGCGGTGGTCCTCGGCGGGGTCGCGAAGGTGGTCACCACCCTGAACGCGGAGGGCGACATCCTGCGCATGGCGCCGCCCGCGGTCATCCTGACCGGCGAGACCGACGCCCGGCCCTCCGGACGGGTCGACGGGATCCGCAGGATCCTGACCGAGGCGGGAATCGACTCACCGGCGACCGAGGACATCGTCGCGGCCATGTGGCACAAATGGGTGTTCATCTCCACCCTGGTCGCCCTGACCTGCCTGATGCGCGGCACGGTCGGCGAGATCAACGCCGTTCCCGGCGGCGCCGCGCTCGGGCCCGCCCTGCTGGCCGAGGCCGCGGCGGTGTCGCGCGCGGCCGGTCACCCCGTGCCCGAGGCCGAACTCGCCTTCACCCGGGCGACCGTCACGACCCCCGGCTCCCCGCTCACGCCCTCCCTCTACCGTGACCTCGTCGCCGGGGCCCGCACGGAGGCGGACCACGTCCTGACCGACCTCACCGTCCGCGCCCGCGCGCTGGGCGTGTCCACTCCCCTGCTGGACCTCGCCACCCTCCACCTGCGCGTCCACGAACACCGCCGCGCGGCGGTCCGCCCCCTGTGACGAGGCGGCCGGCGCCTCACCCGGATGCGCGGACCACTGGGCATCCGGGCCGCCGGGCCGTTGACTGGGAGGCCCGGAACCCCTTGGAGGCGTGGTGGCGGCGGACGTGTGGAGGCGCGGTGCGGCAGGCGTGCTGCTGACGGTGATGGCCTGCGGCGCCACGGGCTGTTCGGACGGCGGCGGCAGCCCGTCCGGCGCCGTGTCGAGCGCCGCCGCGGCGGTGAAGTCCGCGGGCGAGGCGGTCTCGTCGGCCGCCGCCGAGGCCGGGAAGGCCGCCGCGTCCGCGGCCGCCGTGGCGAAGGACAAACTGGCCGAGGTCAAGGACGGGGTCAACGCCAAGGAACAGGTGACCCTGGGCCCGGTCGCGACCGAGGGCGACGGGTACACGACGGTCCCCGTGACGGTGCGCAACACCGATGACGGCAAGAAGTCCTTCGCGGTGCAGGTCGAGTTCAAGGACGAGGGCGGCAACCTCCTGGACACGGTGGTGGTGACGGTGGCGGACGTCCCGGGGAAGGGCACCGGGCAGGGCACGGCCCGCAGCACCCACAAGCTGTCCGGCACGGTGACGGCGCAGACGGGCACGGCGCTGCGCTACTGAGGCACCCGCGCGGGACGCTCCGTAGGGGCCGCGGGGCACACGACCGCGGCGGCCGGGCCGATGACCGCTCCGGAACAGGAACCGGTGGGGGCGGTCAGGGCCCGCCGACGGCGTCCTCGACGTCCGGGTGGAGGGACAGCACCGTGTCGGCGCCCGTGAGGGCGAAGAGGCGGCGCAGCCGGTCACCGGGGGCGGCGATGCGCAGGGCCGTCATCTGGTGCACCTGCAGCAGCAGGTTCAGGAACGACGAGTCGCCGAAGGTGACGCCCGCGGCGTCGAGCACCACCAGTGGATGCCGGTCGGCGGCGGAGACGAGCGCCTCCCGGAGAGGGGTCAGCGTGTCCTGGTCGAGTTCCCCGCGCGCGGTCACCACCCATCCGGCTCCGGCCGCGCGGCGTGCTGCCACCACGCCGTCGTGGTCCGTGTCCCGTGCCCCGGCCATGTACGCCTCCCGGATCGTCACCTGCAAGGCCCCCGGAGGCGAGTATGCCTGTTCATCGGCCCGACGAGGGCACCGAGGGCCGCGCCGGCCGGCTCCGGCGGCCCGACAGCGCCTCCCCGCAAGGCGGTTGGAGGAGGTGTGAGAGAACGGCAGGGCGGGACGTGGAAGTCCGGGCGGTCGGCGATGCCGCCGGGCCGGGCCGGGATCACCCCTCGGACGGCGGCCTCACACTGAGGATGCGCACGGCCACCCGCTGACACCGGTGGTCGCCTACACTGTCACCGGCATTCCCGGATGTTCCCGGGCGCGGGGGGTACACGAGACGTCCGGAGACCGGCGTCAACGGGTGGGGGTGGGAGGGCACGATGGAGGCCATCGGCACGGCAACCGGCGATCCGCTGCCCACCGGGCCTCCCCCCGTCGTGCGGCAGCGCCGCCGGCTCGCCCTGTCCGGCGTCCGGGGCCACGTGGCCAAGGGCCGCGACTTCACGCGCCAGGCGCTGCGGGACTGGGGCTGGGACGGGACCGAGACCTCCGAAGACGCCCTGCTGGTCGTCTCCGAGCTGCTGGCCAATGCGTCCCTGCACGCCGGGGGCTGCACCGAACTCGCCCTCACGGGCGGCGAGTTCCTGCGGATCGAGGTCTTCGACGGCTCGACGACCCCTCCCCGCCGCCAGCCCGCCCCGCGGCCCGGCCTCCCGGGCGGCCACGGCCTGTACATCGTGGAGCGCGTCTGCGATCGCTGGGGCACCCGCACCCATGAGGACGGCAAGGCCGTGTGGGCCGAGATCGAGGCGTCGCGACTGACGTCGGGCAGGTCCACCGGCCGCTGACCGGGGCCACTGACCTGGGGACCGGCCGCTCCCGGCCCGGCCCCGGGCGCCCGGCACGACGGGCGCGTCACCCTGAGCTCCGCAACACGCCCGGGTCGGGTGAATGCCCGACGGGAGGGCCCCGCACGCGGTGTGATCCTGCTTCGACGTTCCGTCATCGACATTGGAGTGACATGCGCATCCGCACCGCCATCGCCGCCGCCGCCCTCGCCGCGGCCGGCATCCTCGGCGCCACCGGCACCGCCATCGCAGACGCCAACGCCGAAGGCATCGCCGTCGGCTCGCCCGGCATCCTCTCCGGCAACGTGATCCAGGTGCCCATCCACGTGCCGATCAACCTCTGCGGCAACAGCATCAACATCATCGGCGCCCTCAACCCGGCCGCCGGCAACGCCTGCATCAACACCTGATCGCGGTGTGGCCGTCGGGGCGCGGACCTGTCCSCACCCCGACGGCCCCCGGTGGCGGGCGTTCAGCGGTGCAGCAACCGTGTCCAGTCCTCGGGGACCCGGTCGGCCGGGCCCGGTACCGGCTGCTCCGCCGGATGCGCGACCGGGGGCGCGAGGTCCGGGCCGGACGCGTACAGCTCGGCGCCGTCGTAGTCCCAGAACCAGTCCTCGGCCGGTTCGAAGCTCCGCACCAGGGGATGGCCGCTGGACTTCCAGTGGGCGGTGGCGTGCTGGGCGGGTGAGGAATCGCAGCAGCCGATGTGGCCGCACTGGGCGCAGCGCCGCAGGTGGAACCACCAGCCGCCCGCCCTCTCGCATTCGGCGCAGCCGGTGCCGGTGGGCGGGACGTTCGGGTCGATTCCGTCGATGCCGGTCATACGGGCTCCTCGGTGGTCTCGGGTTCCGGGGTGGTCAGCGGCAGCAGTACCTGGAAGCGGGTGTCGCCCGGCGCGGACTCGACCTGGAGGCTGCCGTGGTGCTTGTTGACGATGATCCGCCAGGAGATGTCCAGGCCGAGACCGGTGCCCTCGCCGACCGGTTTGGTGGTGAAGAAGGGGTCGAAGATGCGGCCGCGGACGTCGGCCGGGATGCCCGGGCCGGTGTCGCGGAACTCCACCAGCAGCCGGTCGCCCTCGCGTGCCGTGCGGACGGTCAGGGTGCCGTCGCCGCCGGTGCTCCCGATCGCGAAGACGGCGTTGTCGACGAGGTTGGTCCACACCTGGTTGAGTTCCGCCGGGTAGGCGGGCACGTCGGGCAGGGAGCGGTCGTATTCCTTGACCACCCGGATGCGGTTGCCGATCTTGCCCGACAGCATCAGCAGGGTGCTGTCGAGGAGTTCGTGGACGTCGACGGACCGGTGCGGGGCCCGGTCGAGCTGCGCGTACTGTTTGGCCGCGTCGACGAGGTGGGAGATGCGGGTGGTGGAGTCGTCGATCTCGTCCATCAGCAGCTCGGTCTCGACGGTGTAGTTGAGCCATCCGATGGCACCCGGCAGGATGTCCTCGGCCACGGTGGCCGCGACCTGTTCCAGCCAGTCCGTGTCCAGTCCGGCCTGGACGAAGGTCGGTGCGATCCGCCAGCCCTCCGGAATGCCGTGGTCTTCGAGCCAGTCGGTGAGTTCGTCCTCCCGGTCGGACGCCTCCAGGGGACTCAGTACCGGTGCCTTGGCCACGCGTTCGGCGGTGCGTTCCTGGATGTCGATGAGCTCGGCCAGCGCCTCGCGGGAGTAGGGGCCCCGGGCGATGACGGCCAGCTTGTGCCGCATCTTGCCGACTCGTTCCCGCAGGGTCGCGGTGGCCCGGACGGCCGCCGCGGCCGGGTTGTTGAGCTCGTGGGTGAGTCCCGCGGACAACGAGCCGAGGGCCAGGAGCCGTTCGCGCTGTCCGATGGCCCGCTGGGTGTTCTTCGAGCCGAAGAAGAGTCCCTCCAGCAGGTGCGCGGCCATCGGGAACCACTCCCGCATGACGTCGGCGAAGGACTGCGCGGGCAGGACGAAGAACCGGGTGGGCTCGGTCACGCGCATGGAGTTGGTGTAGAGCTGCGGGACGCGGTCGCCCAGGTAGGCCTGCATGGCGCCGGAGTACACCCCGCGCTGGGAGGTGCGGCTCACCTCCACGTCGTCGCCGCCGACCCGGCGGTACAGCACGACGGTGCCCTCGATCATCACGTAGAAGCAGGTGGCGGGCTCGCCCTCCGTGTACACCGGGCCGGGGTCGAAGCACTCGACCCGTCCCTCGGTGCACAGCCTCCCGAGCTGCTCGGGGGTGAGCTTCTCGAACAGGAACAGCGTGGCGATCTCCTGCGGGGCGCAGGGCACGGCCCGGCCGCTCACGACTGCTCCAGGTAGCGGTGGACGAGCATCACGGCCATGGCTCCTTCTCCGACGGCGGACGCGACGCGCTTCGCGGACTGGGCGCGGGCGTCGCCCGCCACGAACACGCCGGGAATGTTGGTCTCCAGGTGGTAGGGCGGCCGGTCCAGTTCCCACTCGGCGGGCGGCCGTCCGTCGGGGGTGAGGTCCGGCCCGGCCAGGATGAAGCCGCGTTCGTCTCGCAGCACCGTGCCGTCGAGCCAGTCGGTGAGCGGGGCGGCGCCGATGAACACGAACATCCACTGGGCGTCGATGAGTTCGGACGTGCCGGTGTCCACGTCGCGCAGCGTCAGCTGCTCCAGGTGCCCGTCGCCGTGGGCCTCGTCGACCACGGTCCGGGTCCGTACCGTGATGTTCGCGGCGCCCTCGATCTGCTGGATCAGGTAGTGGGACATGGACGCCCTCAGGGACTCGCCGCGCACCAGCAGGGTCACCGATTTCGCGCCCCGTGCCAGGTACATCGCGGCCTGTCCGGCGGAGTTGGCGCCGCCCACGATGTAGACGTCCTGGCCCTGGCAGGAGGCGGCCTCGGTGAGGGAGGAGCCGTAGTACACCCCGCAGCCGGTCAGGGTGTCGCAGCCCGGTGCGTGGAGCTGGCGGTACGACACGCCGGTCGCCAGGATGACGCTGTGCGCGGCGACCGCCGTGCCGTCGGAGAAGCGGACGACGCGCGAGGCGCCGTTGACCTCGAGCCCGGTGACCTCACGGGCGGTGAGGATCTCGGCGCCGAACCGGCCGGCCTGGCGGCGGGCGCGGTCCGTGAGCTGTGCGCCCGACACGCCGTCCGGGAAGCCGAGGTAGTTCTCGATGCGGGAACTCTGCCCGGCCTGCCCGCCGGTCGCCGACCGTTCGACGAGTACGGTGCGCAGCCCTTCGGACGCGCCGTAGACGGCCGAGCCCAGGCCGGCCGGACCGCCGCCGATCACGACGAGGTCGTAGAACGCGGCGGCCGGGGTCGTCGCGAGTCCCACGTGGGCCGCCAGCTCGGTCGCCCCCGGCTCGACGAGCACGGCCCCTTGCGGGGTGATCACCAGCGGGAGCCGCTCCCCGTCGGCCCCGGCGGCCTCCAGCAGGCGCCGCCCCTCGGGTTCGTCGGAGGAGTACCAGCGGTAGGGCACCTGGTTGCGGGCCAGGAACTCCCGCACGTCGGAGGAGCGCGCCGACCAGCGGTGTCCGACCACCTTGGTGGCGGGCACGGGCCGGTAGTCGCTGGTGCGCCAGGCGGCGAGGAGGTCGTCGACGACCGGGTAGAGCTTCTCCTCCGGCGGGTCCCAGGGTTTGAGCAGGTAGTGGTCGAGGTCGACGACGTTGATGGCGTCGATCGCCGCGTTGGTGTCGGCGTAGGCGGTCAGCAGGACGCGCCGAGCGCCCGGGTACACGGAGAGGGCCCGTTCGAGGAACTCGATGCCGTTCATCTGCGGCATGCGGTAGTCGGCCAGGATGACGGCCACCAGGTCACCCCGCAGTTTCAGCTCGCGCAGCGCCTCCAGCGCCGACTCCCCGGACTCGGCGCGTACGACGCGGTACGTGGCGCCGTAGCGTCGGCGCAGGTCGCGGGCGACGGCGCGCGAGACTCCCGGGTCGTCGTCCACGGTCAGGATGACGGTCCGCGCTGTGTCGGCGACCTCTGCCATACGTCTCCCACCCGCCCGAGCGTCCCGGTCCGGCGGCACGGCGAGCCGCCCGCGCCGGTTGCGCCCATCGTATGTTCGATCGTCCCGGTTCGCCGTGGGACGCCCCGGACCGTGTACGGGCGGGTACGTCCTGCTTCGCCGTGGCCGCCCAGGCGGCGCCGATGTGAGGGGACCGGCGCGCGCGGGCTTCGCCCCGGGTGCCCCGGCCGGCTTCGTGCCCGTCGGGGGCGCGGGCGTCCCCGGGCCGTGGTGGACGTGCCGGGGCGCGACGTGGTCCTGCGCGGCGGCCGGATCGCGGCCCGGGACGGCGCCCTGGTGCGGGCGCGGCCGGCGGCCCCGCCGTAGCCGAGCGCTCCGGTACGGATAATGGCACCGCCCGGGGTTGCGGGCAGCGTGCACCGATCCGAGGGATGAAGTACCGATGACGTTCCAAGAGGGCCTGCGGGTCGAGCTGGCGGCGGACACCCGGCTGAGCGACAGCGTCGCGATCACGGACGCCCCGGAGGAAGGCCCGGAGGGATCGACGGGCGGCGCCGTGGGGTCCCTGTGGCTGGCGGCGGGCACGCGGGGGACCGTGGAACGGGTCGTCCGGCACGACCGGCCGGGCCGGGGGGCCCGCGAGTACGAGCGGCTCGCGTCGCTGCTCGATTCCTTCGGCCGGGACATGCCCACGCAGAGCAGGAAGCAGCTCGAAGAGCAGATCGCGGCCCTGGAGCCCGAGTGGACCGCCTACCGGCAGCAGCGGCTGCGCGTGACGCTCCGCGTCCGCTTCGACAACGGGTTCATCCTGGACGGCGTGCCCGAGGGCTTCTTCACGGCCGCCTGACCGGTTCGGCACGGCCGGTCCGGCGCCGGCCGGTCGGGCTCGGGCGGAGTGCGGTGCGCGGTGCGCGGGGATCACGTTCCGCCGCGGACGAGGCGCAGGATCTCCCCCGGTGTCGAGGCGGCCGATCCGGTCGGTGTGCAGCTGGGTGAACCGGAGGACTCCGTCGGGGCCCGCGGTGATGAGGGAGGGGCCGCAGCAGCCCGAGTCGAGCGGGAACTCGTCGAGCCGGCCCTCGGGCGTGAGCCGGGCGATCCGGCCGGCGTGGGCACCGTGGACGTTCCCCCGTGCGCCCCCCTGTGCTCCTTCGCCGTGGCCCGCGGCGCGCGTACGGTTCCGGGCCATGAGCGGATTCGCGCAAGAACCGGCCGCTGCGACGGAAATCGGCACCCGGGTCCTCCCTCCCTCCGACCGGTGGTCCCCGGCGCTCGTGATACCGGCGCCGGTGTGCCGCTTCGAGAACTTCCTCGGCGCCGAACGCGCCGACGCCCTGCTGGAGTACGCGATCGGGCGACAGAGCGACTTCACGGCGGGGACCGTGCTGGACCCCCTGACCGGAGAGGAGTCCCACAAGGGGAGGGACTCGCTGGTGCTTCCCGTGACCAGTGAGGTGTTCAGCCGGCACCTCGCCGACTGCCTGCCGCTCGTCCGGGAGTCCCTCGGCCACCGGGCCGCGCTCGACCGGTCCCTGACGGTCCTGACGGCGCACGGCGACGGCGGACACTACGGCATGCACACCGACGCGTCGCGGGTCCGAGACGTGAGCACGGCCGTGTCCGCGGTCTACTACCTCCACCGCCGGCCCCGCGGCTTCGGCGGCGGCCAGCTGCGCCTCCACGACACCGTGGTCGACGGCCACCGGGCGCGGCCGGCGGAGACTTACCGCACGATCGAGCCCGAGCACGACACGATCGTCTTCTTCCCCTCCGCCGCCTTCCACGAGGTCGTCCCGTCAACCTGCCCCAGCAGGCGGTTCGCCGACCACCGGTTCACCCTCACGACGTGGATCTCCGGCCGGGGGTCCGCGCCGGGGCCCTCCGGCGCCGGGGCCCGGATCTGGCGGTGGCTGGCGGGCGCCGCCGAGGGCACCCGCCCGCTCCGCGGGGCCGCGGCGGACCACGAGGGCGCCGGCTCCGCCCCGCTGCCCTGCGCCGGCGCCGCCACCCTCCGGGTCGCCGAGGGCCCCGCCGCGGGGTGAGGCGGGGCCGCCCGGCGGGACGTCAGGTGCCGGGGGTGGTCAGGGCCGGGGTCGGCTCGGTCCACGGGTTGGGGAGGTGGCCGGTGACCGGGCCCGAGACCGCCGCGCCGCGCTCGCCCGCGGTGCGCACCGCGAGCGGGACGAGGGCCTCGGGGACCCCGTGGACGAGGTGGCAGAAGCGCTCCGGCGGGTGGCGGGCGGTCCACCCGGGCCGGCTGAACGCCGACACGTACGTGGTCCAGTCGCCCTCGAAGGTGACGACCAGGTCCGCCAGGCGGAGGTAGCCGGGGTCCGGGTGGACGCCCGGGTTGAGGACGACGGTGCTCGCCCCCAGGCTGCGCAGCGAGCGGACCAGGCGGCGGCAGGCGCGCAGCCCCCGGCGTTCCGCGGTCACCCGGTCCAGGAAGCAGCCGTCGACCCCGTACCACTCCCGGTAGCGGAGGATCTCGTAGTTGACCTCCGCCCCGTCCCGCCGCCCGTACGCGGTGTCGACGTATCCCAGCAGCCGGGCGCCGGCCGCGTGCAGGGCCGAGGCGGCCGCCGTGAACGCCGGATCGGGGCGCGGGCCCGGACCGCTCGCGGGGTTGAGCACCACCGCGTAGGTCCGGGGCGCGGCCCCGATCAGCCGCGCCCAGGCCCCCGGGTCCTCCGCCGGATGCACGTACAGCGGAACCAGCAGGGTCATCGCGCGGGGCTGCCGCTCCGGTTGGCCGCCTCCCACAACGAGGCCAGCATGTCGTCGAGTTGACGGGCCGGACGCCACCCCAGTACCCGGGCCGCCGCAGTGACGTCGGAGCACTGCCAGGACACCTCGGCCGAGCGGGCCGAGCCGGGGGCGCCACCCGTGTTCTCCTCGATCCGCCCCCGGAAGCCCGCCCGACGGGCCAGTCCGTGCACCATCTCACGTACCGGCGCGGCCTCGCCGGTGCTGATGTTCAGCACCGACTGCAGCGGACCGGGGGCGGTGACCGCGAGTTCCACCGCTCGGGCCACGTCCCGCACGTCCACGAAGTCGCGGTACGCGGACAGGTCGCCCAGCCGCAGCACCGCCGCCGGGTCCTGCCCGGCCTCCCGCAGCAGGGCCGTGAGCCTGCCGGGCAGACCGGTGGCCGGTGCGCCGGGCCCGACCGGGTTTCCCACGCGCAGCACCACCGCGTCCAGGCCGGAGGTGGCCACCGTGACGGTGCCGGACAGTTTGGTGGCTCCGTACGGGGTGACGGGACGGGTGGCCGCCGACTCCCCCACCCGGACGCCGAACGCGCCCGGCCCGTACTCGGCCGCCGAGCCCAGGTGGACCAGGCGGGCCTGCGGGGCGGCCTCCCGCAGGGCCGCGCACAGCACGGCGGGGCCGCGGGAGTTGACCTCGGCGAGGGTGACCGGGTCACCGCCGGTCGCCCCCGCGCAGTTCACCACGGCGTCGGGAGCCGCCCCCGCGAGGGTCCCGGCCAGCCGTTCGGTCCGGTCGGTGGCGAGGTCGATGCCGAACCCGGCGCCGGGCGAGCGCCCGGCGTCGAGGACCCGTACATCCGGCAGGGCGCCCAGCCGGTCGGCGACGTGCGCGCCGAGATAGCCGGTGCGTCCCAGGACGAGAATGCGCATGACGTGCTCAGGCTCCCTTGAGCAGCAGGGACTTGCGGCTGGTGAATTCGGCGTTGGCCCGGTCGTAGTCGTCGGGGCGGCCGATGTCCAGCCAGTAGCCGTCGAACTCGTAGGCGTGCGGCGGGTTCTGGGTCTTGAGCAGGTCGAGGACGAGCTCGTCGAAACCGAGCGGCAGGCCGGGGGTGTATCCGTCGAGGGTCTCGCGGCTCAGACCGTACACGCCCATCGACACGCGGTAGTCCATGCTGGGCTTCTCGGTGAAGCCGACGACGCGGGTGGCGTCGGTGGTGAGCACCCCGAAGTCCACGTGCACCTTGCGCGGGTAGGTGGCGATGGTCAGTGGCGCGCGCGAGGCCTCGTGGCGGCGCAGCACGTCGGCGTAGTCGAGGTCGGTGAGGACGTCGCCGTTCATCACGAGGAATCTTTCCGGGAGCCGGTCGCGGAGGTTCAGCAGCGGGCCCATGGTCCCCAGCGGGCTCTCCTCGGTGGCGTAGTCGACGGCCATCCCCCACTGGGACCCGTCGCCCACGTAGGCGCGGATGATCTCGCCCAGGTGGCCGATGGCGATGGTGCAGCGGGTGAATCCGGCGGCCGACAGCTGGCGCAGCACGATCTCCAGGATGGCGTGCTGGTCGCCGATGGGGACGAGCGGCTTGGGGAGGGCAGTGGTGTAAGGGCGCAGCCGGACGCCCTTGCCGCCCGCCAGGATCACTGCGTACATGGGGAGTTCCTCCATCAGTCGTGTGACGAGCCGTGGTGGGGGGACGTGGGTATGGCGGTGGGGAGGGCGTGGGGGGGGTGGGGGTCCGGAGGGGTCAGACGTTGTAGATGCCGGTCTTGTACCGGGCGAGGTTGGCCGGGTCGCGGAAGAACTCGACGGTGTGCGCCAGGCCTTCCTCCAGGCTGTGGGCCGGTTCCCAGCCGGTGGCGGCGGTGAGCCGGCTCGCGTCCGCGACGAGCCGCATGACTTCGGAGGCGGCCGGCCGCAGTCGCTCGGTGTCCTCGCGCACCTCGATCGGAACCTCCATCACCTTGCCGATCAGCGCCACCAGGTCGCCGACGGAGATCTCCGTGCCCGTACCGGAGTTGAAGGTGCGGCCGACCACCTGCGCGGCGGGGGCGGTGCCCACCGCGAGGAACGCCGCGGCGGTGTCCTTGACGTAGCTGAAGTCCCTGGTGGGGCGCAGGTCGCCGAGGGTGATGACGCGCTCCCCGGCCGCCACCTGGCCGATGACGGTGGGGATCACCGCGCGCATCGACTGGCGCGGGCCGAAGGTGTTGAAGGGCCGCAGGGTCACCACGGGGGTGTCGAAGCTCGCGTGGTAGCTGTCGGCGAGCCGGTCGCCGCCGGCCTTCGAAGCAGCGTACGGGGACTGGGTGTTGATGGGGTGGTCCTCGGTGATCGGGACGGTCTGCGCGGTGCCGTACGTCTCGCTCGTGGAGGTGTGCACCAGGCGCGGTGTGCCGAGCGCGCGGACGGCCTCCAGCACGTTGAGGGTGCCGGTGACGTTGGTGTCCACGTAGCTGTGCGGGGCCCGGTAGGAGTACGGGATCGCGATGAGGGCGGCGAGGTGGTAGGCGCAGTCGGCGCCGTCCAGGAGCCCGCGGACCGAGCCGGGGTCGCGGACGTCGCCGAGGACGATCTCCACCTGGTCGAGGACTTCGGGGGCGAGGGTCTCCAGCCAGCCGTAGGAGGAGAAGGAGTTGTACTGGGCCATGGCCCTGACCCGGTAGCCGCGGGCGACGAGGGACTCGGTGAGGTGGGAGCCGATGAAGCCTTCGGCTCCGGTGACGGCTGCGAGCGGTGCGGAGGTCAACCGACCTCTCCTTTCGATGGGTGGTACGGGTACGGGTACGGGGTCGGGCGGGGGGTGTCAGGCATGGGAGGCGGGCCGGCCGAGGAACCGCAGCGCGCAGCCGATCAGGCACAGCGCGGCTCCGGCGCAGCAGAGCGGCAGGACGGACGGTCCCGGGGGCAGGCGGAACAGGGTGACCGCGCCGGCGGCGCCGGCGGCCCCGAGGCAGATCAGGGCCGGGGTCCAGGCCACCGCGAAGGCCTGGAGCAGCAGGGCGGTCCACAGGGTCGCGGCGAGCAGGGGCAGGGTGGCGGGGCCCGCGCCGGTGAGCAGCGCGGCGGGCACCAGCGGGAGCGTGTAGAGGAGCAGGCACAGGGCCAGGACACCGGCCGACCGCAGCCGGAAGCCGACGGGGCTCCCGGACGCGCCGAGCGCGGCGGCCGACAGGCCCCGGTAGCGGTAGAGCAGCCATTCGGCGGGACCCATGCTCACGGTGAGCACGATGACCGCGTACGGCTCGCGACGGCCCGCCAGCAGCACCAGCAGGGCGGCGGCCAGGCCGAACAGGCCGTAGGGCAGGGAGCGCGGCAGCGGCGGCCCGGCGCCCTCGCCGGCCGCGGGTGCGGCGGCGTACTCGGTGCGCAGGGTCCGGCCGGCGACGGCGAGCGTGGCGGCGAGGGCCAGGAGGGTGAGTCCGGCGCGCAGCAGTGGGCCGGGTTCCCACCAGGGCAGTACGGCGGCGCCCGCGGCGAGCGGGGCGAGGGCGGCGAGCAGCAGCGGTTCCCGGCCCAGGACGAGCAGTACGCCCGCGGCGGCCAGGTAGAGGGACTGCGCGGCCGCCGCCCAGATCACCGGGGAACCGTGGGCGGGGACGGCGGCGGCCGCGGTGGCGAGCGCGGCACCGAGCGGTGCCCCGCGCAGCAGGGTGCGGGCGGCCTCGCGCCGGCCCGCCACCATCCACAGGTAGGCGCGGTGGCCGAGGGCCTGGCCCCACGCCCAGGAGACGACGCCCGCGACGACGAGCGCGGCGGCGTGCTTCCCCGGTTGCCACAGCGGTGCGGTGAGCAGGTAGGCGAGGGCGGGGAGGGCGAACAGTACTCCGCGCAGCAGGCAGCGCAGGTGGTCGGGGCGCCACGGGTCGGCCGCGCGGGCCGGCTCCGGGAAGACGCGGGGCACCCGCTCGTACAGCGCCGTGGCGAGGGAGAAGATGTCTGGGTGGCCGTAGCACTGCCGGATGGTGTCGGCGGAGAGCCCGTCCGCCTCCAGGAGCGCGGCCACCTCGTACGGGTGGACGGCCGGTCCTACGCGGTCGGCCATGTCGGCGGCGAGCCCGTTGACGGCCTCGTCGGTCCGGGCGGGTCCGGGCAGTCGCAGCCCCAGGGTGACGGCCTCGCCGTCGTGGCCCGGGGCGGTCCCGCGCGGGCCGGGGGTGAGGGGGTCCGCGCCGCGGCGGCGTGTGGCCGGCCGTTTGGGCACGGCCAGCCGGAGCGTCAGGGTGTCGTCCTGCCCGCGGCGCGGTTCGAGGTCCATGGGTCCGCTCATCCGGCCAGGCTCCCCGTGCCGGAGACCGCCGACGCGGTGCTCTCCTCGGGGGCGTCCGCCCTGGCCCAGGAGGGTACGGGGCGACGCGGACGCGCACCCGCCGGGGCGGCCGGCTGCGGGGCGGGCGCCTGCGCGACGGCCGGTCCCGCGGCGGCCGGTCCCGTGGCGGCCGCCGGTGCGGAGGCGGCCGTCGGTACGGGGGCGGGTACCGGTACGGAGGCCGGTGCCGTGGGTGTCTGCGCGGGTACGGGTACCACCGCGATGCGGGGCGGGGCCGCGGCGGACCGGGCGAGGGCGGGCAGTTCCAGGTAGATGGAGCGGAAGGTGTCGATGGTCTGGCGCAGTGTGAACTGCTCGATCACCCGCAGCCGGGCGGCCTCGCCCATCGCCGCGCGCCGCCGGGCGTCGGCGAGCAGTTCCACGGCGGCGGCGGCCATGGCGGCCGGGTCCCGCGGCGGCACCACGAGGCCCGCGTCGCCGACGGCCTCCCGTACGCCGCCCACGTCGGTGGAGACGGTGGCCCGTCCGCACGACATGGCCTCGATGAGGGTGAAGGGGAAGCCCTCGCTGATGCTGGAGAGCATCACGACGTTGCCGGCGGCGTAGGCGTCCTTGATGTCGTCGACCCGGCCCTCGAAGACGACGGCGTCGGCGTGCCCGAGCTCGGCGGCCAGTGCCTCGCACCGTTCCCGGTAGGCCTCCCCGCCCCGGGGGGTGCYGCCGAAGAGCCGCAGCCGGGCCTCCGGTACCTGACGCCTGACCAGGTCGAAGGCGCGGATCAGGGTCTCCAGGTCCTTGATGGGGTCGACCCGGCCGGCCCAGCTCAGCGTGGGGACCTCGGGCTCGGGCCCGGCCGGTGGGAAGGCTGCGGGGTCGACGCCGTTGTAGACGGTGCGTATGGACTCCGGGGCGGCGCCTCCCTCCTCCTCCCACAGCCGGTTGTAGCGGTTGCCGGGGGTGATCAGGGCGGCCCTGCGGTAGCTTTCCTGCGCCAGCAGCCGGAAGAAGCCGAGCACCAGGGCCTTGACCGGCCAGCGGTAGGGCGCGGTGCGGTAGCCGATGTAGCGTTCACGCAGGTAGACGCCGTGCTCGGTGAGCAGGAGGGGCACGTCGTGCCGTTCGAGTCCGGCCAGGCCGGGCAGTACGGCGACGCCGCCGCTGACCGCGTGTGCGACGCCGTCGCTCGGCGGTGGCGCGGCGAGCGGGCGCAGGGCGTGTTCCAGCAGGGTGGTGGCGGTGAGCGCGTCGCGCAGGGTCGGACGGGCCTCGCGGACGGCCAGTCCGGGGCGGTTCCACACCGCGGCGAGGATGGTGATGGCGCGGTGGCCGCGCAGGAACGGGCTCAGCTGTCCGTCCGCGGCGGCGCGCGCCATCGTGTAGAGCGCGGGGGCGAACCCGTCCTCGGCCCGCGGGTCGAGGAGCGCCGTCAGGAACCGTTCGTACGCGGCGGCCAGCCGCCGCTCGGCGCGCCCGCGGGGCCGCCGGCCTTCCGGCGGGGCACCCCACATGGGGACGGAGCGGACGCTGTGGACGTGGGCGGGCAGGTCCCAGGCGAGGGCTTCGCGGCCGGTTCCGGTGACCGCGATGACGTCGAAGTCGAGGTCGGGCATGCCCTGGACGAGCTGGTCGCACCAGACGCTGACGCCGCCGTGACTGTGCGGGTAGGTGCCTTCGGTGAGCAGGGTGACGCGTGTCGCTCCGGGGCGGCGCGCGCCGTGGTGAACGTGCATGGGTGGGCTCCACGGCCGGAAAGATGTGGGGGTGGCCGCGGTCGGTGGACCTGGCCGTCCCGGCCGCGCAGGGGCGGCCGGGACCTCGCGTGCGCCGGTCGGTCAGCCCCGGGGGGCTCGGGAGCCGCCTTCGCGCACGGCCGCGGGGAGCTCGGTGCGCGGGGCGGGGGCGGTCTGCGGAGCCGGCCGGGAGAAGGCGGCGGCTCCGGTCCGTGCTCCGGTGGCGGTGGCGGACGCCGGAAGGGTGAAGGCGAGCGGCGTCCCGGCCGAGGCCGTCCAGCCGGAGGCCCGGCCCGCGTAGGGGCTGCCGAAGGCGGCGGTGCCCTGGCGGCTGCCGGCGAGCAGGGTCGCGGGTGCCGCGAGGCCGTTCGGGGCCTGGACGGTGACGGTGTCACCGATGCGGTAGGCGGTGACCTGACCGGCCCTGACGGCGTCCTTCCAGGCCGCGCGGCGCTGGAGTTCGACGCCGATGTCCTTCATCCGGAGGTTCTCCACGGGGGTGTTGTCCGCGAAGAGGGCGGCGTACCCGTCGAGGACCCCGCCCAGGACGGGATAGGCGATGCGCTCCTCGGCGAGGTTGGACTGGTGGATGAAGTGGGGCTTGGGGTCGTTGGAGAGGACGTGGCCGAGGGCGGTGCGGATCTCCTGCGGCGCGATGTACTGCGCGTACCCGGTGGCCGTGTCCAGCGGGGCGGGCAGGCAGGTGGTGGTGTCGGCGTGGTCCTCGCAGATGCCGCTGCCGCCCTGGGAGCGGCGGGTGTAGATCCAGTTGTACTCGTCGGCCTGCTCGACGGCCTTGCCCGCGTTGTAGAAGACGTTGATCGGGTAGCGGGCGACGGTGGCGGCCGGGCCGACGGGCCGCTGGTCGGGGTCGCGGGAGTTGTCCGAGGCGAGCCACTTGACGCCGTTGTCGGCGAGGGCGAGCGCCAGGTTGGGGTTGTCCTGCGGCTGCTGCGGGAGCAGTTTCATGCCCGAGTGCTCACCGGTGACCAACTCGTCGTTCTGCAGGGGCAGTCCGGAGGTCTGGCCCCAGACGCGGTTGGTCGCGATCTCGTCGCTGATGGCGGCCCTGGTGACCCACTTGGTGGCGCCGCCCGGGAGGGTGGCGCACTTCCACGGCACGGCGCTGACGTCCTGCTCGCAGCCGAGGTAGGCGTGCGTGTAGGTGTGGTTGACCCAGCGGAAGCGGTCGCGCTGGGCGATGAGGGTGTCCGCGAGCTCGTCGGCTCCGTTGTTGTCCTCGCGCTGGTCCAGGCTGCCGGCCCCGTTGTAGACCATGTCGAGGGTGAAGCGGTGGGCGGTCTGCCACTCGGCAGTGTACGTGGCGTCCGCTCCGGTCATGCGGATCGGGTTCGGGGTGCCGGCGCCGTTCGCGCAGTCCACGTCGCCGGGGGTGCAGTTGAGGGCGCTGTCCCAGCGGTCGTCGGCGGCGAAGACGTCGTCGACGTGCACGGCGAAGTAGTTGCGCGAGGCGCCCAGGTGGACCCCGCCGGTCATCCACTCGACGATGCCGCGGGCCAGCAGGCGGAACTGCTGCTGGTACTGGTTGTAGACGAAGGTGACGACGAGTTCGCGCCGTCCGTCGTGCCGGTACTCGCCGACCAGCGAGCCTCGTCTCGGCGTGCCGGGTATGGGTGCGTCGACGTAGGTGGTGAAGTCGGCGCCGGGGGCGGGCTGGGCGAGGTAGGCGTAGCTCTCGCCGACGGCGGGCGAGTTGTCCTCGAAGGGGACGGCCCCGTCGAGGTAGGCGAAGGGGCCGCCGAGGCCGGCCGCGGTGACCCCGGCGCGCACCCCGTCGAGGCTGCCGGCGTAGCCGCCGGAGGCGAAGTACTGGAGGCCGACCTGGGGCCGGGAGTAGGTGTAGGCGTCGACCTGGGGGATGCCGTACGTGCGCTCGTAGGCGCTCAGGGCCGTCATCTCGGCCGAGCCGGCCGGGAAGGGGTTGTCGTTGGGCATCACCACGGCCTGGTACTTGGCGCGCGGCCGGCCGTCCAGGGTGTCGGCGAGGAAGGCGGCGTCGATCGTGGACCGCCCGCCCCGGGTGAGGTCGACGGTGGTGTACGGCGTTCCGGCCGAGTCCAGTTCGGCCGCGATGGCGGCGGTCGACGGACCACCGTCGCTCACCACCAGCACCCGCAGGTCGGTGCGGGGCGCGGGGTCGTCGGCGTGTGCCGGTCCGGCCGGTAAGCCGAGCGCGGCGATGAGCGTGCCCACCGTGAGCACGGCGGTGCGAATGGTCCGCTTCATGCGGTGAAGTCCCCTCCCAGGCAGGGGTGAGCACGGCTCGCACGGAGCGGACGCACCCCCTCGCGCGACGCCGGCGCCCCCTCAGAAGCCAGTCGTCGACGCATCCGTCGCGTCACATGGTGATGTCTCTGTGTAGCGTTTGTGATGGTGTCGCGAAAACCGGCGGAAAACCGCAGGCGCACAATGGGGGCGCAATCAAGGGACGGGCGAGGGGACCGGAGCGGGTTCCGGTTGTCCCGTGCGCGAGGGCCCGGAGGCGCGCAGGCGTTGCGCGCTGGTCCGGGCCCCGAGTGGTGCACCTTCGCGGACCGTGGCGGTCCACCGGTCGGGCTCCGATGGCCGAGACCATTCGAACACCCGATCTGCAGTTATTTCAAGCCATCGCCATCTCGACGGGCGGGCGGGCGGTTCGTCAGGCGCAGAGCACGCGGGTCTCGGGCGTGTACACCGGACCGCCGGTGGCGTTGCTGCTGTCGCTGAACTCCGCGTAGTAGTAGCTGTAGAAGCCGATGTTGCCGTTGCAGCCGGAGTCGGCGGCGATCTGGAGGGTCAGCGTGACGGTGCGGCTCTGGCCGGGCGGGATGGTGGCGCCGTAGTTGCCGCCGAGGTTGGCGGGACCGGTGCCGGCGCAGGAGGTGCTGCCCGAGGCGGTGGCGACGGAACAGCCGGTGAAGCCGTACTTGAGGTCGGGGCGCTGGGTGGTCAGCCAGGTGGGATCGATCGTCTGGTAGACGAACCAGACGTCGTAGCTCTTGTTGTTGGTGAGCGTCATCGACAGCTGCACGGTGCCACCGGGCGTGGTGGTGGCACTGCTCGTGCTGAACGTCAGCGCGGCCGGCGCGGGGTCTGCGCTCGCGGCGGGGGCGAGGCCGAACACGGCGAGGACGAGGGCGAGGACGGCGGCGAGGCCCAGACGGCCCGTCAGAGGTGATCTCATGGCCCGGGAGGCTAGACAGAACACGCGTACGCCGTCTGCCCCGTCCGGAAGGGCGCGTCCGCGGATCGGCCTGAAGTGCCCCTCCTGCGAAGGGCCTGCGGGGAACCCGTGAAGGAAGATCACACACCGTATACCGGCAGCGCACGCACCGTGCGCAATGTGTGGGACGGGATCGGCCCCCCGGGGCGGCACGGGGTCCGGCGCTTTGGCTCACACCCGACGCAGGGGCGGGCCCGGAGCCGCTTCCCGGCCCGCCGCGGCCCCGGCGTTCCCGGCCAACCCGGCGGGTTCCGGCCTGCGGCACGTGCCGGGGGCCCGTGCGGCGGGCCTGACCGCGTCCGGCGACCACGTCCGGCGGATGCCGTCGACGGCATGCCGAAGCGCCCCTGCTCACCGCTTCCCGGCGGGGGGCGGTGAGCAGGGGCTGCCGGGGCGGCGCGGACCGGCCGCCCCCGGACTACCGGGCCACCGGACTACCGGCCGCGCTGGATCTCGAAGTGGTCGACGCGCTGCCCCGTCTCGGCGAGCGCGCTGACCTTCATCCGCGGGTGGGACCCGGTCTCCACCTCCACCGCGAGGAACGAGTAGTTGGTGTACCGGACCCGCGACCACTCGACGGTCTCGGTCGCCTTCGCACCGCCCTTGGCCCAGTGGTAGGTGTCCACGCTGTCGCGGTCCGCGACGTGGCCCTCGTAGGAGTCGGGGACCGGGAAGCTGTACAGCGAGCGGCCCGCCGCGCCGGCCGTGACGTACACGATGCCGTCCCGGGTCGGGTCGGTGCGCTCGCCGATCGGCACCTTGCGGCCGACCCGGTTGGCCTTGATGGCGTCGGTGCGCTCGTACACGTGGTTGTGGCCGTTGATGACCAGGTCCACCGTGTGCTTCTCGAACAGCGGCACCCACGCGTCGCGGACACCGCCCTCGGAGGCGTGCGAGCTGGTGGTGGAGAACGCGCAGTGGTGGAAGAAGACCACGATGAAGTCGACGTCGCGGTTATGGCGCAGCTCGCCGAGGCGCCGGTCCAGCCAGGCGGTCTGCCTGCCGCCGCTGATGCCGAAGTTGGCGGGGATCTCGTACGAGACGTCGTTGGCGTCGAGCGCGACGACGCCGACGTTGCCGTGCACGAAGGAGTAGGCGCCGGGCTGGTTGACCGGGTCCGGGCCGTTGTCGGGCAGGGACCAGCGGGCGTTCTGGCCGCCGTAGCCCTGCGGCGAGTACCAGGCCTCCATGTCGTGGTTGCCGGTCGTCACCATCCACGGCACGCTCTTGGCCACCGACTCCGTCTGGGCCAGGAACTGGTCCCAGGCGCGGGCGTCGTAGGTGTCGCCGGGGGCGCCCGCGCCGGAGGAGTCGGCGTAGCAGATGTCGCCCGCGTGGAGGTGGAAGGCGGGGTTCTGGGCCAGCAGCACGGCGTCGTTGGCGAGGGCGTGGTAGCTGACGCCCTGGTCCCCGAAGGCGGTGAAGGTGAAGTTCTCGGCGCGTGCGGGTGCGGTGGTGAAGGTGCCGAGGGTGCCGAGGTTGCGGTGGTCGGCCGGGTCGAACCCGTCGTGGCCGACGCCGTAGTAGTACGTCTGGCCGGGCCGCAGCCGGTCCAGGCCCACGTGCAGGTAGAACTGCTCGGCGGCCGCGATCTTGCCGCCGTTGAAGACGGGGGTGCTGAGGTGGCGCACCTCGGCGTCGATCTTCCGGCTCAGCGCCCACGGGCTGGTGCCGATGCGCAGGTACGGCTTCTTGACGGCGAAGGGCACCTGCCACGAGACGCGCATCTGGGTCTTCGGGTCTGCGCCGTACTGCAGGTGGCGTCCGAAGGGGGCGGTCAGCGAGCCGTCGACGCCGCGCCGCTCGGAGGAGGCCGGCAGCGCGGCCGGGGCCGCGTAGGCGGGCGAGGCCGCGCCCGCACCGAGGCCGACCCCGGCCACGGCGGCGGTGACCGCGCCCGCACGCAGTGCGCCGCGCCGGGTGAACCGGGCGCGCAGGTAGTCGTGCTGCTCGGCCATGCTCATACCGGAGGCGAGCTTCTGAGGGATACCGAAATCGGGTACGTCCAGGTCCATGGCGCGAACATCCTCTCCTCGGGCGACGTGAATCCCACCACCGGGTGAACGAAGGGGATACGGACCCCCATGTGACGTCCAGAATCTTCGCGAACGAGCCGCAGATCACGCGGGAGACAGGCCGTGGCACGGCGTACGTGCCCCGCACGGGGCACAGGGGAGGTTTTCCGCCAGTTCCCTCATTCCCCGCCCGCCGTGGAGCCCGCTCAGTAGCGTGAGCTCCGCTAACAGTCCGGCCCCGCCTACGACATGGGGGCCGGGCACAGACGTGCGAGTGAGGGAGCGGGCGCCGATGGCGAATGTGGAAGTGTCCCTGAAGGAGATCATGACCTCGGTCGAGGGCGCGCTGGGGGCGGCGCTCGTCGACTACACCAGCGGGATGGCGCTGGGCACCCTCGGCGGCGGCAAGGACCTCGACCTGATGGTCGCCGCCGCGGGCAACACCGATGTGATCCGGGCGAAGGTCCGCACCATGCAGATGCTGGGACTGCAGGACGAGATCGAGGACCTGCTGATCACGCTCGGCAGCCAGTACCACCTCATCAGGCTGCTGGGGGGCAACGGGATGAACAGCCTGTTCCTGTACCTCGTGCTGGACAAGGGCAACTCCAACCTGGCCATGGCCCGCCACCAGCTGAAGCGCGTCGAAGCGGCACTGGAGCTGTAGCCGGGGTGCTCCGGGCCCACGCATGCCCACGAGTTGAAGATTTCTTCAACTCGGCATATCTGAAAGCAGTCAAACTCGGGCAGGCGTGGGCCCCGCGGGCGCAATGATGGGCACGACGACGGACATGACGACGGACACGACGGGCACGACGACGGGCACCTGGACGGGCACGAGGGCTGTCCGACCGGAACGCCGGTGCGGAGGAGCACCGTTGCAGGCGATGGCAGGAGCACGCGTGGGAATCCAGGTACCCCTGTACCAGGCGAAGGCCGAGTTCTTCCGCATGCTCGGGCACCCCGTCCGCATCCGCGTCCTGGAGCTCCTGCAGAACGGTCCGCGGCCCGTGCGCGAGCTCCTCGCCGAGATCGACGTGGAGCCCTCCAACCTCTCCCAACAACTCGCCGTGCTGCGACGGTCGGGCATCGTCGTGTCCATCCGCGACGGATCGACGGTGAGCTACGCGCTCGCCGGCGGCGACGTCGCCGATCTGCTGAGAGCGGCCCGCCGCATCCTCACGGAACTCCTGGCCGGCCAGAGCGAACTCCTCGCCGAACTGCGGCAGGGCGACTCCAGGCCGGCCCGCACGGGCGTGGAGACCCGCACGGGCGTGGAGACCGGCACGGGCGCCGGCGCCGCTACGTGACGCGCGCGGGGTGACGGGGCACCCCGTCGGCCGACGCCGCCGTGCCACCGTCCCCGCACCGGAACTCGGTGGCGGGCCGGACCGGCTCGGGCGATCATCGACCGCATGGACGACCAACCCGAACGATGGACCCAGGCGACCGTCTACCCCGACATGTGGGCCGACCCGGACGACGACCCCCGCAACAACGAAGGGGTGAGCCCGGACGGCGAGTTCGCGAACCTGCTGGACTTCCTGACCAACTACCGCATGACCCTGCGCATGAAGTGCGAGGGCCTGGACCCGGAGCAACTGGCCCGCCGGTCGGTGCCGCCGTCGACGATGTCGCTGCTCGGCCTGCTCCGGCACCTGGCCGAGGTGGAACGGGACTGGCGCAACTGGATCACCGACGGCGACCCGCTGCCGAAGCTGTACGGCGCGCGCGACTCCGACTTCCACGGAGCCGTCGCCGAGCAGGCCGTGGTGGACGCCGCGTACGCCGATCTGGATCGCGAGCAGGCCGCGACCGACGCCGCGCTGGCCGAACACCCGGACCTGGGCGCGCGCGTGGGCAAGGACGGCATCGCGATCCGGGAGCTGCTGGTGCACAGGGTCGAGGAGTACGCCCGCCACTGCGGCCACGCCGACCTGTTGCGCGAGTGCGTCGACGGAAGGGTCGGTCAGTAACACCCCCGCGCCGGTCGGGCGGCGGCGAGGACCGCGCTATCCGGACAAGCTGCATGGCCGCCCGGTGAATCACGGGCGGCCGACAGTACGCCGACGCGCCAAAGACAGCAGGTCACCGGCCACGAAGCCGGGCGCCCGCGCGTCCGCGCGCGGTCGGCGCACCCCGACTGAGCTGCCCGAACGACCATTCGGTTGCCGGTATGCGGACGGTGTGTCCGTAAATCGGTCATCGATGTGCGTCTCCCCTTCGGATCAGACAGGCTCAAGCACGTAAGGAAGCGGTTCCGAAAAGCAGAATCGCATCCAGCCTTTGAATCGAAAGAGAGTCTTGTCGTGCGTCGCATCGCTACCGTCTCCGCCGCCGCCCTCCTCTGCCTGGCCGGAGTGACCGGCATGGCCGAGGCCCGGCCCGCCAGCCTGTACGCGCCCTCCGCCCTGGTGTTCTCGGTCGCCCAGGGCGACGACGCGGCGGCCACCGTCTTACGGGCGTCCACCCTCAGCTGCGCGCCGGCCGCCACGGGCACCCACCCCGACCCCCAGGCCGCGTGCGCCGCCCTCAAGTCTGCCGGCGGCACGCTCGACCGCCTGCTGACCGCGCCGAACCCGGACCACGCCTGTCCCATGCACTACGCCCCCGTCACCGTCACGGCCGACGGCGTGTGGCAGGGCACCCGCGTCGCCTGGAAGCACACCTTCTCCAACGCCTGCGAGATGTCCGCGACGGTCAACGGAAACGCCGTCTTCGCGTTCTGACCCGGTCGCACACGGAAGGGGGCGGAGGCGGACCCGGGCGCACCACCGCCGCTCCGCCCCGCCGTCACACCGTCACTCCGTCACACCGCGGGCTTTCGCGCGGTGACCAGCCAGGAGGAACTGCGCAGCCGCACGGCGCCGCCGCTCTCGTAGGGGTGCAGCGCGTCGGCAAGGGTCCGGCGGGCGCGTTCCGCCTCCGTCGGCCCGACCTGGTCGAGGAGGTGACGGCCGGGGCCGGAGTCCAGCAGGAACGCGGCCGCGTCCTCGGCGTCGCGCCCCCAGTCCCCGTACGCCTCCACGCCTACGGACTCGACGGCCTCGAAGCCGGAAGCCTCCAGGATCGCGGAGGCCCGCCCGGGGGTCGCGAGGGAGAACATGCCCGGGGCTCCCGGCACGCCGAACTCCCCCACCGGAAGGATCCCGCGCAGGGTGGCCAGCGCCCGGAGCCAGTCGTTCTCCTCGGGCAGCGCGGCACAGACGAAGGACAGGCGGCCGCCGGGACGCAGGGCGCGCCCGATGTTCGCGAAGGCCGCCTGCGGATCCGCGAAGAACATGACGCCGTACCGGCTGAGGGCCACGTCGAAGCCACCGGGGGCGAACGGGTGGACCTGGGCGTCGCCCCGCGAGAAGACGACGTTGGCCGTCCGCTCGTGTGCCGCGCTCGCCCGCGCCCGTTCGAGCATCGGGGCCGACAGGTCCAGGCCGAGGGCCGTGCCCTCCGCCGCCAGGCGGGCGGCGAGCCGGGTCGTGCGCCCGGCTCCGCAGCCGATGTCCAGGACCCGGTCGCGGAGCGCGATCCCGGCGGCGTCGAGGAGCGGCTGGTTGAACCCGTCGTTGACGGCGTCCCAGCGGTCCTGGTGACGGGCCCAGAAGGCGCCTTCGTAGCCGTTCCACGCCTGCTCCTGGTCCTTGTTGGCCACGCCGCCGGCCTGCTCCGCCCGAGCGGTCCGGTCCGCTCGGTCGCCTTGGTTCACCTGATCCATCGGGTGCCTCCACGCCATAGAATGGGCAAGTGCCCAAAGAGTATGGGCGAGCGCCCATACTGGCAATCGGCTTTCGGAAAGAGGTTCCATGTCTCCGCGTGGAGTGGCGATCCCCGACCTGCGCGAGCGGCTCTTCGCCGCCGCCGAACGGGTCGTGGCCCGGTCCGGCGCCGCCGCCCTGACCAGCCGGGCGGTCACCGACGAGGCACAGTGCGCGAAAGGGGTCCTGCACGCGCACTTCCCGGGGCTGGACGAGTTCGTCGCCGCGCTCGTCCTGGACCGTTTCTCCCGCAGCGTCCGCGGTGCGCAGGCCCTGGCGGACCGGGTGGGACGGGGCACCGTCGCGGACAACCTCGTCGACTTCGCGGCGGCGCTGCTGGACTCCCTGGATCCTGCGGTCGTCGGCCTCGCGATGACCCGGCCCGCCGCTTCCCTGCACACGCGACGGGCGCTGGAGGCCGGGGAGCCGGGGTTCGCGGCGATGCAGGAGTCCGTCGCGGGCTACCTGGAGGCCGAACGGGAAGCCGGCCGCGTGCCAAGGGGCGCCGACCCGCACATCCTCGCACTCGCGCTCGTCGGTACCGTCCACCACCTGCTGATGACGCGTTCCCCGGACGCCGACTTCGACGCACGCGCGACGTGCGGGCGTCTGGTCACCGCCCTGCTCGGCACGCCGGGCGGCCCCCCGGCCTGATCCCGGCCCGCCCGCACCGCGGCCCGGCGCGCCGCGGCCCGGCCGGAGGGCCGGGCCGCGGTGGGGCGTCGTGGTTCAGCGGGCCCGGGTCACTCCGCCGGGTACCAGACCGTCCCGCTGCCCCCGTGCCGGGCGAGGGTGTCCTCGATGATGCTGCCGGCCTGGAAGTACCGGGGATGCTGCCGCAGGAAGCCCGAGAAGGAGTCCAGGGACGTGGCGTCGCAGACCCCGTCGGTCCGGATGCAGAAGCGCTGGACCGGGACTCCGGGGAACTCCTCCGGCCCGGTGCCGGGGGAATAGGCGACGAACGGGACGAGCACCCCCTCGGGAACCAGGTGCCAGAAGCCCGTGCCGGGCTGCATCGGGTCGGAGTAGAGCATGCCGTCGACCTGCGAGCGGGGCACCTCGGTGCCGTTGTCGGCGATCGTCCGGAGCAGCAGGTCGCCGACCCAGGCCCCCTGGGAGTAGCCGGCGATCGTGAAGCGTGCCGTGGGGTCGGCGCGGTAGGTGCTCTCCAGCGCGGCCAGGGCGTTCCAGTAACCCTCGTTGACGCTGTCGCCGAAGCTCGGGGTCCCCCAGGGGGCCGGCATCTCGTTGTGGCTCCCGACGAACGGGCCGCCGCTGGCCGCGTAGCAGACGGGAACCGCGGTCCCGCCGTTCAGGTGCTCGTTCGCCGCCGTGAAGCTGCTGGTGCACCCGGGGGCCTCCGCGGCCGCGCCGGTGCCGCCGATCTCGATGTAGTAGTGGTGCACGGGGTCGGCGTGCGCGGCGGGCGGTACGGCGGCGGCGCCGGCGAGCAGCAGGACGGTCGACGCGATGACGGACTTGAGGCGGCGGGCGAGCCCGCGCGGCTTCGTGGTGGTCATGGGACCGGTCGTCTCCCTCGGTTCGGGGGTGGACGCCGCGTCGGATGCGGCGACCGGTTCCCATCGTGGTGTTCTCGCTGGTGGGCGGACCATGTCAACGACCGGCCATATCTGGCCGGTTGCCCGCGCCCCGTGTTTCCGGGGGGAATCCGGCAGGGCATCCGTCACCGGTGGCCGCAGTCGCGGCAGGGTGAGAGGGGTGCGAGTGAACGACCGGTTCGGTGCGTTGCTCCGCGGGTTGCGGCTGGAGGCGGGGATGACCCAGGAGCAGTTGGCGGAGCGGTCCCGGCTGGGCGTGCGCACCATCCACCGGCTGGAGACCGGCAAACCCACCGATGCCCGGATGGGAACGGTGAAGCAGGTCGCCCACGCGCTGGCTGACGCGCTGCGCCGCGACCGGGACGGCGTCTGGACGGATCTCCTGGCCGCCCAACGCGGTACCGGTACCGGCACCGGCACCGGTTCCGCTACGGATGCGGGCACCGGTACCGGCACCGGCAAGGCCGCGGGTACCGGTGCCACCGCCGGGGACGCCGGCGCGACGGCCGGCCCCGTGCCCGGGCGTCCGCCCGAGCCCGCGGCCGTACCTCCCCGGTCCTTGCGGGCCGGCACGCTGGCGCCGTCGTCGGGAGCCCTGGCCGCTGTCGCCGACGCCCTGGCCCTCGACGTGTACGGCCGCTGCGTCCGCGAGGAGGAACAGCGGCGCGTCCACGATCCGTTCCCGCTGCCCGTGCGGTGGCGGCCGGCCCCCGAAGACCTGCTGGACCGCGGGGACGACCTCGGCGGCCCGTCGTCCCCGCGGGGCGGACCGGCCGGCATCGCCGACGTCTACCGGCGCGTCCGGTCCGGGCGGCTGCTGGTGCTCGGCCGGGCCGGCTCCGGCAAGACGGTCCTGGTCCTGCGGTTCGTCACCGACTACCTGGCCGGCCGCTCCGAGGGCGAGCCCGTACCCGTGGTCTTCGGCATCGGGTCGTGGGATCCGGCCGTCACCACGCTGCGCGACTGGCTGATCGAGCGCCTCCTGCGCGACCATCCCGGCCTCGACGCGCGCGCACCCGGCGGATCGCCCCTGGCCTCCGCGCTGGTGGACGCCGGGTGGATCCTGCCGGTGCTCGACGGATTCGACGAGATCGCGCCGGGGCTCCTCGGCCTCGCCCTGCGAGAACTCAACACGAGCGCGCTGCCGCTCCTGCTGACCAGCCGTACCGAACGGTTCACCGAGGCCGTCGCGGTGGAGGGGCTCCGCCGGACCGCCGGCATCGAGCTGCTGGACCTGGACGCCGAGGACCTCGTCCACTACCTGCCCCGCACCGCCCGGGCCGCCGCACCGGCCGCCCCCGGCGGAGGGACCACCACCGTGTGGGATCCCGTCCTGGACCGGCTCCGCACGGGCCCGGACGACGTGCCCGGCGCCCACCTGGCGGCGGTGCTCGGCACGCCGCTGATGGTCCTGCTCGCCCGGACCGTCTACAGCGACTCCGCGGCCGAGGACCCGGCCGTACTGCTGGACGCCCGCCGCTTCCCGACCCCGCAGGCCATCGAGGAACACCTGCTGGCCGGCTTCGTGCCGGCCGTCTACCGACGCCGTCCCACGAGCGCGGCCGGGCCCCGCGCCCGGCCCCGCCCGCGCCGCGGCTGGGACCCGCAACGTGCCCGGCACTACCTGGTCCACCTCGCCGGACACCTGGACGGCCCCGGTCGGCTCGAACGCCAGGACCTGGCCTGGTGGCAACTGCGCGACTCGGTACGGCTGTCCTCCCGCGTCCTGGCCGTCGTCCTCGCCTGCTCCCTGGTCACCGGCGTCGCCGACTGGCTGGTGTTCCCGGCCAGGAACCTGGCCGCCGGTCACAGCGCCGCGTTCGCGCTGGGCGCGGGCCTGTTGGACGCGCTGTTGTTCGGCCCCGTGGTCGGCCTCTCCTTCGGGCTGGTCTACGCGCTCCTGGCCGTGTTCCGCGTCAGGGCGTTCGCGCCGTCCCGCGTGCGGATGCGCCTGCCCGGCCGCGGACGGGTCCGCCGGGCCGACGGCCCGGCCGCCCGCAGGTGCGCCACGCTGTTCTCGGCAGGGCTCCTGGGCGGCTTCGTCATGGGCCTCGGCTGCGGGCTCGGCTTCACCACCGGAGCCCTGCTGACCGGCGCCCGCGGAACGCCCGAAGCGGTGCTGATCGAGGCGACCGTCGTCAACTCCCTCGTGTACGGGCTCACGTTCGCCCTGGCGGGCGGCCTGGTGCTCGGGCTCGTCGCCGCCCTGGAGAGCCCCCTCGACCTCGGGTCCGCCGCCACGCCGACGGACCTGCTGGCCGTCAACCGCAGCATAGTGGGGCGCCAGGCCCTGTTCCTCGCGCCCATGCTCACGCTGGTCATCGCCTTCGGCGGCCGTCTGATCACCGAACTCCTCCAGGGAGTCGCCGGTCCCCTCAGCTGGCCCCTGGCCGACGGGCTCGCGCTGGGCGCCGTCGGCGGCCTGGCCGGTTCCCTCTCGTACGCCCTGGCGTTCACCGCCTGGGGCCAGTGGGTACTGCTGGCCCGCCTCTGGCTTCCCCTGACCGGTCGTCTCCCCTGGGCCACCGTCGACTTCCTCGACGACGCCTACCGGCGCGGGGTCCTGCGCCGGGTCGGCGCCGTCTACCAGTTCCGCCACGCACGCCTCCAGCACCACCTGCTGGAAGAGGCCGCCGCGTAGGACCCGCGAGGGGCGCCCTCAGGCTCTCTTGACCGGTGCGGTGAAGGTGGCGGCGCAGCGGGCCGCCATGGCCCGGACCACATGGGGCGGGATGCCCGGGTTGCGGGCGGCGTGAACCACCGTCTCCCGGTCCAGCAGACTCACCGCCAGCACGGCCGCGGGGAGGGGCCCGTGCCGCAGGACGGCCGCGCGTACGGAGCCGTCCGGGTCGTCGGTCAGCCGGATCGCGTCGGCGACGGGCAGGCGCGGGTCCTCGGCCGCCCGGTACCGCACCTCCGGATCGCGGTCCCCGGCGAAGCGGGAGACGAGCTCCGGGGGCGCCTGCGGATCGTCCAGGGCGAGCCGGCGCATCCGTCCGTGCGGATCGTCCGCGAACCGCAGCAGGCCTTCGCGGGGGAAGTTGGGGTGCGTACGGGGGCGCCCGGGGGACGACAGGCTGCCGGTCCACCAGGTCCACACCCGCAGCAGCATCTCGGCGGGGGCGTCCTCGCAGGACTCGGCGAGGAACAGCTGCACCACCCGGTCGGTGTCCCACGCCAGCCGTTGGACCACGTCCGGCGGGAGCCGCCGGGCGCGGGCCACGCTCCGGCGCACCAGGAGGTGCGAGGACGCGGCGAGCACGCGCATGGCCTCCGGGTCCTCGTGGCGGTCCTCGACCCACCGCAGGGTGGGGGACCTGCCGGACGGATCGACGTCCACGCGGATCGCGGCCCGCTGTTGCTCGGTGATGTCCGCGCGGAGCGCGACCGTGTGGCGGACGCCGTCGTCCGGGTCCTCGGCCAGCCGGGCCACGCTCTCCGGGTCGAGGCGGGGATTGGCGGCGAGTGCCCTGCGCAGGCGCACGTCGCCGGTGGCGAGGAGGTGCTCGACCAGGTCCGGGCCGAGGCGGCAGGTCTCGACGGCCCGCTCGCCCGGCTCCTCGCGCAGGAAGGCTTCGCGGGAGAGCGGCAGGTCCTCGTTGCGGCGCAGCAGCGCGGCCGTCCGTACCGCGGCCGACCCGTCCGCGAGCAGGGCCCGGCGGCGGTCGGCCGACAGGACGGACCAGGAGGTCCGGCAGACCGTCGCCCGGACCCCGGCGTCGGGGTCCTCGGCCAGCAGGGCGGCCTGGCGCTCGGGGAGTCCGGTCAGGCCGGCGGCTTCGGCCCGGACGCGGGGGGAGGGATCGGCCGCCAGCAGGGCGCAGGTGCTTTCCTCCAGGGCGGCCCGCCCGTCGACGGCGAGCATCGTGAGCAGCCACCGTTCGCGTTCGGTCGCGGCCGCCCGGACGAGCCGGGCCCAGTGGGCGGGGGTCAGCCGCACCCCCAGCTCCACGCCCCTGAGCACGGCCTTCGGATCGGCCTGCGCCAGGGCCGTCTCCACGAATTCGTCGGGCGGCAGCCGCCACCACAGTTCGGGGAAGGGGAGCAGCAGCTCCCGGCGGACGGGTCCGGGGGTGCTCGGGTTGGAGGAGAGGCCCTCGGCCCAGGCCTCCAGGAGGGCCGGGGACGGGTCGGGGCCCGTCAGGAACGCGTCCCAGGCCGCGGCGGCGTCCTCGGCGCCCTGCCGGGCCCCGGCCTCGGCCGCCGCGTCGATCCGCGCGCCGACCCCGGTCAGGACCAGCGGCCGTGGGGCGCCGGGACCGGCGCTCACCCGTGCGACGGTTTCACCGTCCGTCGTGGCGAGGAGCAGCCCTCGCGGATCGGGATCCGCACCGGTGAGGATGCCGGCGAGGGCCGCGACGGGATCGGCGGCGCCGATCCGGACCCGGCGCCACGCCTTGCCCGTGCAGCCCCGTGGGGCCCGGGGGCCGTCGAACGCGAGCAGGAACTCGCGGCCGCCGCCGAGGAGGAGTCCGGCCGCTTCGGCCGGGTCGGCGGCGGCTTCGCCGTCCGCCGCCGCCGCGGCGAGGAGCCGTCGCGCGGTGGCGGCCTCCCGTATGCCCGGGAGCCACCAGTTCCCCAGGGGCTCCAGCCCCATGGAGGCCAGCAGTGCCTCGTAGCCCTCGCGATCCCGCAGCCTGTCGTCGCTCACGTCCCCCGCGCCCCCTCGTCCTCGTGCTCCCGGCCATCCTCTCCCGACGGGTTCCGGGCTACGGGATCAGGGTGCCTGGACGTGGGGCGTGGGTGGGGGGGCGCCGGGGTGGCGGACCGCTATCCGGCCCGGACGAGCTCCAGGACCTTGACGCCCAGTTCCAGCGCCTCGTCCGGTTCGCGCACGCACTGCTGGTAGTCGACGAAGCAGCCGTCGGCACCGGTGTCCCTGATCCCCGCGAGGACCGCCGCGATCTCCTCGTACGACGCACCCGGCTTGGGGTTGAAGCGGATGCTGCGGCGCAGCAGGCCGGGGTCGCGGCCGGCCTCCTCCGCGGCCCGGCGGGCGGTGTCCCAGAGCCCGGCCAGGCTCTCGGGCGGCAGGGCGGCTCCGACCCAGCCGTCGGCCCGGCGTCCGACCCGGCGCATCGCGGCGGGTGAGAAGCCGCCCAAGTAGATGGGCGGGTGCGGCTGTTGCGCCGGCCGCAGGCCGACGTGGGCGCGCGGGATGTGCCAGTGCGGGCCCTCGTGCTCGAACTCCTCCCGCGTCCAGATGCCCTGGAGAATGTCGAGGATCTCGTCGAGGCGTTCTCCGCGCCGGCCGAAGTCGGCGTTGACCGCGGTGTATTCGTCGCGCAGCCACCCGATGCCGAACCCGACGTCCAGTCGGCCGCCGGAGACCAGGTCCAGCGAGGTGAGGGTGCGGGCCAGCAACAGGGGCGGGTACCAGGGGGCGTTGAGCGTGCTCGTGCCGAGCCGGGCCCGGGTGGTCGCGGTGGCGGCGACGGTCAGGACCGTGAGCGGGTCCAGGAAGGTGCGGTACTCGGGCGGGTACGGGTTGCTCGGCGTGTGGCCCGGGTAGAGGTCGCTGGGCTCGACCGGGGTCAGCGACCGGTCCCCCACCCAGAGCGAGTCGAAGCCAGCGTCTTCCGCGTCGCGCGCGAAGCCGGCGATCCGGGCGGCCTGCGCGTGGGTGCCGTACTGGGGCAGTGCGATGCCTATCTCCATGGCCCCATCGTGGACGCGGGGTGGCCCCCGGGCCCAAAGGCGCCACGCGTGACGCGCGGCACACGGATCCGGGCTGCGGGATCCTCCCCGGGCCGATCCTCACCACGGGCGCTCGTCGGCCGCCCCGGGGGCCAGCAGCACCTCGGCCACCTGCTCGGTGGCGGCCGTTGCCTCGTCCTCGGGGAGGAAGTCGGTGACCAGTACGTCGATGTCCTCCAGCGTGGCGAAGGTGGTGAGGCCGACGGCCGACCACTTGGTGTGGTCGGCGAGGAGCACGGCGCGGCGGGCGGAGCGCAGGAAGGCCCGGTTGGTCTCGGCTTCGGCGAGGTTGGGGGTGGTGAGGCCGGTGGCGGCGCCGAGCCCGTGGCAGCCGAGGAAGAGCAGGTCCACGTGCAGGGACCGGATGGCCTGGTCGGCGACGGGCCCCACGAGCGCGTCCGAGGGGGTGCGGACACCGCCCGTGAGGATGACCGTGGTGCCGCTCCCGGCGCTGCGGGCGTCCTCGAACACCTCGGCGGTGCGCACCGAGTTGGTGACCACCGTGAGGCCGGCGATCCGGGTGAGTTCTCCGGCCAGCGCGTGGGTCGTGGTGCCGGCGGAGAGGGCGATGGCCGAACCCGGAGCGACGAGGGTGGCGGCCGCCCGGGCGATGGCGGTCTTCGCCGCCGTCTCCCACTCGGATTTGGCCTCGAACCCGGGCTCGTGACTGCTGGGTTCGCCACCCGGCACCGCGCCGCCGTGCACCTTGCGCAGTCGCCCCTCGCGGGCGAGGACGTCGAGGTCGCGGCGGACGGTCATGTCGGAGACGTTCAGCGTGCGGGTCAGCTCGTTCACCCTCACTCCGCCGCGTCTGCGGACCTCTTCCAGGATCAGGGCGCGGCGCTGGTGGGCCAGCAGACTGCCGGGATCGGTCATGCCTCGGACTCCTCTCCTCGGGCACGCGCGGCCCCGGTCGTCCACAGCATCCTGACCGATCCCACAGACGTCAACAGGCTTCAACACCCGCCCGGTCGCAGGGGTCGGCGGGCAACTGAGCCTGGAATTGGCCCGGTTCGCCACCTTGACATGCTCCCGGCAACCGCAGTGTGATGTGGGCGTTCCCGTTGAAGTCCGTTCGGTTCTGACGGCTTTCACCGGGCATCTCGACCCCATCAGCGCATTTCCGCACACGTTCTCCCCCCACTCCGAGGAGCCGTCCGTGCACAGGTTACGAAGCGTTCTCGCCCGCCGCCTCACGGCGGCCCTCGCGGCACTGCCGTTACTGGCTCCGGCGGCGGGCGCCGGCGCGATCGCCGCCACGGCGCTCGTCGCCGGAGCCTCCCCGGCCGCCGCCGCGCCCGACGGCCAGGCCCTCACCCCTCCGATGGGGTTCAACAACTGGAACTCCACCCACTGCCGCGCCGAGTTCAACGAGACGATGGTCAAGGGCATCGCCGACCTCTTCGTGTCGAAGGGGCTCAAGGCGGCCGGGTACCGGTACGTCAACCTCGACGACTGCTGGGCGCTGCCGAACCGGGACGCCTCGGGCAACCTCGTCCCCGACCCGGCCCGCTTCCCGAACGGCATCAAGGCGCTCGCCGACTACGTGCACGGCAAGGGCCTCAAGTTCGGGATCTACACCAGCGCCGGCACCAGGACCTGTGACACGGCGGGGTTCCCCGGCGGCCTCGGCCACGAGCAGGCGGACGCGAACCTCTTCGCCTCCTTCGGAGTCGACTACCTCAAGTACGACAACTGCAACAACCAGGGCGTGGACGCCAGGAAGCGCTACACCGACATGGCCGACGCCCTGCGCAACACGGGCCGTCCCATCGTCTTCTCCCTGTGCGAATGGGGCCAGAACAAGCCCTGGGAGTGGGCGGCCCCCCTCGGTCACCTGTGGCGCACCACCGGCGACATCGGCGACAGCTGGTCCTCGATGATCGACATCGCGCACCGGAACCAGCCCCTCGCGCCGTACGCCGGGCCCGGCCGGTGGAACGACCCGGACATGCTGGAGGTCGGCAACGGGGGCATGAACGCCGCCGAGTACCGGACCCACTTCACCCTCTGGTCGATGATGTCGGCGCCCCTGCTGATCGGGACCGACCTGCGCAAGGCGACTGCCGAGACCTTCGAGATCCTGTCCAATCCGGACGTGATCGCCGTCGACCAGGATCCGCTGGGGCGCCAGGGTACGGTGGTCTCCGACTCCGGCGGCCTGGTGGTCATGGTGAAGGAGCTGGAGAACGGGGACCGGGCGGTCTCCCTCACCAACGAGACCGGGTCCGCGTCCACCGTCTCCACCACCATGGACGCCCTGGGCATCGGCAGCCGCGGCCCGTACGCCCTCAAGGACCTGTGGACGAAGGCCGTCTCCACGAACACGAGCGGCACGATCAGCGTCTCCGTCCCCTCCCACGCCACCGTCGCCTACCGGATCACGCCCGGCCCGCTCCCCCTCCCGCCGTCCGGCACCTCCCACCTGTCCGACCTCTCCTGGACGGGTGTGAGCAGCGGCTGGGGGCCGGTGGAGAAGGACCGCAGCAACGGCGAACGGGCGGCCGGCGACGGCAGGGCCCTGACCATCAACGGAGCCGTCTACGCCAAGGGCCTCGGCGTCCACGCGCCCAGCACCGTCACCTACCACCTCGGCGGCAGGTGCACCCTGCTGACGGTGGACGTCGGCGTCGACGACGAGAGCGCCTTCACCGGCGCGGTCGCCTTCCGGATCTACCGGGACACCGTGAAGGTCGCCGACAGCGGCGTGGTCACCACGGCGGACGCGGCGAGGAGGCTCACCGCCGACCTGACCGGCGGGCAGACGCTGAAGCTCGTCGTCACCGACGGCGGCAACGGCGTCGACTACGACCACGCGGACTGGGCGGGCCCGAGGCTCACCTGCGCCTGACGCGGCGTCCGGCCCCGCGACCGGCCCCGCAGCCGTCGGCACCCGACGGCACCCGCTGCCGCCCGTCCGCCCGCCCGCCCGCCCGCCCCGAACAGGGAGTTCCCGTACATGTCCGTGAACCCGTACCGCCGTGGCGCGGTCCTGACCGGCGTCCTCGCCCTGACCCTGGCCCTGGGGTCCTGCTCCTCCGGCAGGCCCGCCTCCGCCCCGGGGGCGGGCTCGCCGGCGAGCGGCCCGGTCTCCATCGCCTACCTGCAGAAACAGGGAGATCAGGAGTACTTCGTCTCCGAGGCGGCGGGGGCCAGGAAGAAGGCCGAGGAGCTGGGCGTCAAGCTCACCGTCGTCAACCTCGGCAACGACGCCTCGAAGACCATCACCGAGGTCAAGTCGGCGATCGCGCAGAAGAACTCCGGCATCATCATCGTGGTGCCGGAGTCGGCGGTGGGCCCCCAGGTCGCCGCCGAGGCCAGGAAGGCCGGCATTCCCCTGCTGACCTCGGACGACCAGGTGTGCGCCGGCGGCCCCAAGCCCGCGGCGTGCGACAAGGCCGATCTGGTGGCACGGGTCGGTTTCTCCGGCACCCAGATGGGAGCCGAGGTCGGCAAGCGCGCAGCGGCCGAGTTCACGAAGGCCGGCTGGAACGCCGCGGACACCCGGATCGTCTACGCCTGGAAACAGGACACCACCGTCTGCACCGACCGGATCAACGGAGCCAAGTCCGCATGGAAGGAGGCCGGCGGCCCCGAGGTCCAGACCGTCGAACTCGGCACGGACAACACCCCGGCGGGCGCGCAGGCCAAGGTCGAGGCCACCGTCACCGCGAACCGTGGCGTCCGGCACTGGGTCGTCATGGGCTGCAACGACGAGAACGTCTCCGGCGGCGTCAAGGGGCTGAACAACGCGGGCGTCAAGGGCGCGGACATCGCGGGGATCGGCCTCGGGGCCTATCTCGCCTGCAAGGACTGGCAGGCCGGTGCAGACAACGGGATGAGGGCCGCGCTCTACATCCCGGGCGACGAGGTGGGCAGGCTGGCGGTGCAGGCCATGTACGACAAGATCAAGAACGGCAGGGAGTTCGCCCCCGAGGCCTTCGCCCCGACCAGGATGGTCGACGCCACCACGTGGCGTGACGCCGGGTTCGGCTGCAAGTGAGCCGGCCTCCCTCGGTGGCGGCGGACCCGGCGGCGTCCGCGGGCCCGCCCGCCGGCGGCCTGCGCGTGACCGGCATCTCCAAGAGCTTCGGCGGCGTCCGGGCCCTGCGGGGCGTCGGCCTGGACTTCCCCGCCGGCACGGTCACCGCGCTCATGGGCGAGAACGGCGCCGGTAAGTCGACCCTGCTGAAGATCGTCTGCGGCGACCACCCGCCGGACTCCGGCACGGTCGAGGTGGACGGGGCGCCGCTCCGGCTCCGCTCCCCCGCCGACGCCCGGCGGGCGGGCATCCGGCTCATCCCCCAGGAGCCGGAGATCGTCCCCCACCTCACCGTCGCCGAGAACGTCTACCTCGGAGCCCTGCCCACCCGCGGCGCCCGCCGCTTCGACCGGGCGGCCCTGCGCCGCCGGCTCCTGGACGACCTCGTCCGCATCGGCTTCGACCAGGTCCTCGACGCGGACACCCCGGGCATCGGGCTGACCCCGGCCCAGCGGCAACTCGTCGAAATCCTGCGGGCGTTGACGGGTGACGCCAAGGTCGTCGCGTTCGACGAGCCCACCTCCTCCCTCTCCGAGCACGAGGTGGAGGCCCTGTTCGCGCTGATCCGCCGACTGCGCGCGCGGGGCATCGCCGTCATCTACGTCTCCCACCGCATGCGGGAGATCTTCAGGCTCGCCGACCGGGTGGCCGTACTGCGCGACGGGGCCCTGGCCGGCACCCTCGACGCCGCGGCCACCGACGAGGCGCAGATCGTACGGATGATGGTCGGCCGGGACCTCTCGGCGGTCCCGGCCCGCGACCGCGTGCCCACCGGCCGGATCGTCCTCGACGTCCGCGGCCTCACCACCGACGACGTACGCGGCATCAGCCTCCGGGTCCGGGCGGGGGAAGTGGTCGCGCTGGCCGGACTGGTCGGCGCCGGGCGCTCCGAACTGGCCCGGGCCCTGATCGGCGACCTCCCCCTGCGCGCCGGCACGGTCTCGGTCCTCGGCGAGGAGCTGCGGCTGCGACGGCCCTCCGACGCGATCCGCGCGGGCATCGGGCTCGCCCCGGAGGAACGCAAGGAACAGGCCCTGTTCCTCGACCGGTCGGTCCGCGACAACATCTCCCTCGTCGTCCTGGAACGCCTGCGCCGACTGCGTTTCGTACGCCGGGCGGCCGAGCGGGAACTCGCGCGCGAGTACGGCGGCCGGCTGCGGATCCGTACGCCCTCCACGGAACAGGCCGTGCGCACGCTGTCGGGCGGCAACCAGCAGAAGGTGGTCCTCGCCCGCTGGCTGGCCCGCCGGCCCCGGGTGCTGATCCTGGACGAACCGACGCGCGGGGTGGACGTCGGCGCCAAGGCCGAGATCCACCGCATCATCGCCGAGCTGGCCCGCGCCGGTGTGGCGCTCCTGGTCATCTCCTCCGAGCTGCCGGAGGTACTGGGCCTCGCCGACCGGGTGCTCGTCATGCAGGGAGGCCGGATCACGGGCGAGCTCGACCGGGCCGCGGCCACGGAGGAGGCGGTCCTCGCCCTGGCCATGGCCGACGACCTGACCACGACCGCGCCCGCACCGCAGCACACGCCGACGCCGACGCCGACCGACGGAGGGCTCACATGAACGCGAACGCGGCGGCCACGGGCGACCAGGTGTCCGGGGGCGCCGGTGCGCCCCCGCACGCACCGGCGCCGGAGTCGGAACCGGGCGCCGCACCGGGGGCGGGGCGCCGGCTGGGCACGGCCGTCGGCGCCCTCGGCGGCCAGAACCTCGGGCTCGTCGCCGCCCTGGTCCTGGTCCTGCTCCTCTTCGGCTGGCTCAACCCCGCCTATGCGACCTGGGCCAACTTCAAGGTCATCGGCGACGCAGTGACCATCTCCGGCCTGCTGGCCCTCGTCCAGACCGTCGTCGTCATCTGCGGCGCGCTGGACATCTCCATCGGCTCCCAGGTCGGCCTGGCCTCGGTCGTCTCGGCCATGGTCTACACGTCCACCGGATCCAGCGCCCCGCTCGGCATCGCCGCCGCCCTCGGGACCGGCCTGCTCGCCGGGCTGCTCAACGGCGCGGTCATCGTGTACGGCCGGGTCAACCCGGTCATCGCCACCCTGGCCACCCTCGCCGCGTACAAGGGCGTCGCCCAGCTCCTCTCCAACGGGGCGGCCCAGGGCTACGTCAGCAACGACGACGTCTTCGTCTTCCTCGCGAACGGCTCGGTCGCCGGGACCCCCGTGCTGCTGTGGATCCTCGCCGCGGTCACGCTCGCCGTCCACCTGCTGCTGAAGTCCACCGACATCGGCCGCAACATCTACGCGATCGGAGGCAACGACACGGCCGCCCGCCTCGCCGGCATCCACATCAACAAGTACCTGATCGCCGTGTACGGCCTGGCCGGTGTCGTCGCCGCGATCGCCGGGGTGCTGCTCACCGCCCGGACCGGATTCGGGCACCCCGTGTCCGGCAGCGAGGGCCTCGAACTGAAGGCGATCACCGCCGCGGCCCTCGGCGGCTGCCTCCTGGCGGGCGGCAAGGGCGGCGTCGGCGGCACCCTGCTCGCCGTCACCCTGCTCGGAGCCCTGGACAACGGGCTGACCGTGCAGGGCGTGAACCCCTTCTGGCAGAACGTCGCCCAGGGCGCCCTGCTCGTGGCCGCGGTGGTGATCCAGAAGCGCCGCGCCCGGGAGCGGGCGGTGGGGCTGCCCACCTGAACGGCCGGCCCACGCGAACGACCGCCCCGCCCGCCCGTCGCGCCCCGGGAGGCGGGGCGTTGACGGAGGCGGTACCCGGACCCCCACGATGCCCGGGTACCGCCTCCGCGCATCCGCTTCCGCGTCCGCGTCCCTGCCGCCGGCCCGGGTACCGGCCCCGGCTCCGCTCCGGTGCGAGCGGGCCGCGAGCCGTGTTCGAGGCATTCCCCGGTCGAGCCCGAACGGTGCCTGATCTCCCCGCGAGCTCCGGCCCAGGCGCGCGCAAGTCGCGCGCGAGCGCGCCTGGTTACCTTTCGAAGACCGACGGCACATCCCGTACGCCCCCGGATCCTTCCCGTCCACGAAGTCCGTACGAGCCAGATGCCCTGCTGACGCAGGGGGAGATGAGAGCGAATGAACCCCGAGCGCACCCTGGTGCTCGTCGGTGGAACCGACGAGACCGTGCGGAAGGCCCACGACCTGGGACTGAGCGTGCTGCTGCTCCAACACCCCACCAAGGTCAGCGAGGAGCAGAACAGGCTCGCCGCCGCCGTCGAGGTCGTGGACTTCACGGACTGGTCGCTGGTCGAGCCCCTGGTGCGGGCCTGGCACGAGAGCCCCGGCTTCGCTGCGGCCCTCTCCCTGACCGAGCCCGGACTGGAGAACGCGGGTCGGATCAACGACCTGTACGACCTCGGGGGAACCGGCTACGAGGTGACCGCCCGGATCCGCGACAAGGCCGCCATGCGGCGGTACGTGGCCGAGCACGACCCCGCGCACGCCGTCGGTGCCCGCTCCCTGCGTGCCCGCGAGGACCTGGACGCCTTCGGGGCCGCGTACGGCTTCCCCTTCATCGTCAAGCCCGTCGACGCGACGGCGAGCATCGGTGTCCAGCGGGTCGCGGGACCCGAGGACGCCGACCGGGTCTGGGACGAGGTGGTCCGGCTCTCCGGCACCCGGACCGACCGCGTCTCCTCGCTGTTCGTCCTGCAGGACTTCCTGATGGAGGAGTTCCTGGACGGACCCGAGTTCAGCGTCGAGTCCTTCAGCTTCGCGGGCCGCCACGTGATCGTCACGATCACGGAGAAGTTCACCTCGGACGGCCACTTCGCCGAGCTCGGCCACGCCGTCCCGGCCCGGCTGTCCGCGGCCGACGAGGACGCGGCGCGCGACGCGGTGCGCGGCTTCCTGGACGTGATGGGCATGCGCGACGGGGTCTGCCACACCGAGGTGCGCCTCACCGCCAAGGGCCCGCGCGTGATCGAGGGCCACAACCGGATCGCCGGTGACGCCATCCCCGAGCTGGTGCAGAGCGCCTTCGGCATCGACCTGAGCACGCTCGCGCTCGCCCACCCCTTCGGCCTGGCCGAGGAGCTGCCCGACCGGCCCCGGGCCCGCGGGGGCGCCGCCGTGCGCACCCTGGTCGGTACGCCGGGCACCCGTGTGGAGTCCGTCGCCGGGGTCGAGGAGGCGCGTGCCGCGCAGGGCGTCATCGACGTCCGTGTCAGTGCCCGGCCCGGCGACGACGTACGGCCGCTGAAGGACAACTGGGACCGGCTCGGCCTGATCGCCGTCTCCGCCGGGGACACCACGGCGGCGATACGCCGCGGCGCCGAGGTGATACGGGAACACATCCGCATCACCCTCGCGCAGCCGGACGGGGAGACCGTCCTCGCGCGGCCGGCCGAGGTCAAGCGGCGGGAGAACCTGCTGATCCTGCACCGCAATCCGCTGGAGCCGTTCCCGTTCCGGTCCTGGCTGCCGGAGCACACCGGCGACATCGTCGTCCTCGCCTCCCGCGAGAAGATCGAACTCGCCGGTGAGAAGGTGCCCGACGGCGACCTCGGCTACACCCGCCTGGAGATCTTCGACGACTTCGACGCGGACGAGGTCGACGCCCGCGCGCTCGAACTGGCCGCCGCGCACGAGATCACCGGGGTGACGGCGCTGCACGAGGCGGACATGCTGCGGGCCGCGCGGCTGCGCGAGCGGTTCGGGCTGCCGGGCGCCTGGTACGGCGACGTCCTGCCGTTCCGCGACAAGGCGCTGATGAAGACGCGCGCGCAGGCGGCGGGCATCGAGGTCGCGGCCTGGCTGCAGCCGCGCACCGCCGACGAGGCACGGACGTTCGCGGCGGCCGAGGGCTTCCCGGTCGTGTTCAAGGAGCGTCAGGGCTTCAACGCGATCGGCCTGCGCATCCTGCAGGACGAGGCGTCCTTCGAGGAGTGCCTGACGGAGGTGTACGGCGCGGGCGAGCGGGACGACGTCCTGCTGGAGGACTACGTCCCGGGCCGCATGTGCCACGTGGACGGTCTGGTGGCGGACGGGCGGGTCGCGATGGCCTGGCCGTCGCAGTACCAGTACGACCTGTCCTCCTTCGCCTCCGACGCGGGCCCGCGCATCGACCTCACCCTCGACGCGGACGACCCGATCACCCCGCGCCTGCTCGATCTCTCCGAGCAGGTCCTGGCCGCGCTCGCCCCCGAGGGTTCCCGGCTGCGCGACTACGCCTTCCACATGGAGGTCTTCCACACCCCGGACGACCGGCTGGTGCTGTGCGAGATCGCCTGCCGGCCCGGTGGCGCGAAGATCCGCGAGGTCTTCGGGACGCTGTTCGACGTGCACCTCGGCGAGTACGCGGTGCGGGCCGACGCCGGCCACGAGCTCCACGCTGCCGTACGGCAGCGCGCCGAGTCCGGTGAGCTGCCCGCGCCACGGTGCATGGCGGGACAGATGCTCCTGATGAAGCAGCCGGGTCTGGTGCGCTCCCTGCCGCCGCTGCCGGAGGAGCCGTGGCTCGCCGGGTTCTGGTTGTACGCCGAGGAGGGCCAGGTCATCGCGCCGGCTTCGGGTTCCTCCGACTTCCTCGCCGCCGCGGTGGGCACCGCGCCGAACCGCACGGAGTGCGAGCGCCGTCTGCGTGAGCTCGGGGTGTGGGTGCGCGAGCACAGCGAGATCGGGGACGCGCCATGACCGGAGCCCGCCTGTCGGCGAAGACGCGCTACATGCTGGGCATGGTGGTCGACGCCACCGGAGCCGGCATGTACCTGCCCCTCTCCCTGCTGTACTTCCACCACGTCACCGGGCTCCCGCTCACCCGGGTCGGCACCCTGATGACCGCCGCCGCCGTGATCGGGCTGGTCAGYAATCCGGCGGCCGGCGTCCTCATCGACCGGTTCGGGGCCCGGGCCGTGGTCACCGGCGGATACCTGCTGCGGGCGGCCGGGTTCTGTACGTACCCGTTGGTGGACAACGGCGTCAGCATGTTCGCCGTGATCCTCCTGGTCGCGCTCGGCGACACCTCGTACCCGCCGGCGATCCAGTCCTTCATCGCCGAATTCGTCCGGGGCACGGAGCGGGACAGGCTGCTCGCCGCCCAGCGCAGTCTGCGCAACGCCGGTCTGGGTGTGGGCGGTCTGATCGCGGGTGCGGTCCTCGCCCTGGGCAGTGACGCCTTCTACTACGTGATCGTGTTCTGCACGGCCGCGGGGTACGTGCTGGCCGCCGTGTGCTTCGGCTCCATCCCGATTCCCAGGACGGCACCGGACTCCGCGGCCCCCCGGGTCTCCCGCAAGGGCGGCTACCGGCTCGTGGCCCGCAACCGGCCCTTCCTCGCCCTGACCCTGCTCAACGTGCCGACGGCGTTCGGCTACACGGTGCTGGCCGTCGGCATCCCGGCGTACGTCACCCAGGACCTGGGGGCGTCGACCTCGCTGGTGGGCGTCCTGTACGCGGTCAACACGGTCGGGATCGCGCTCCTGCAGATCCCGGTCACCCGGGCGCTCGTCGCCTTCCGCCGCACCCGTGCGGTGGCGCTGGGCGCGGCGGTGTTCGCCTCGTCGTTCGTGGTGTTCGCGGCGCTCGCCGGGGTCGGCGACAAGTCGGTCGTCCTGGTCGGGGTGTTCGTGGCGACGGCCCTGTTCACGGCGGGCGAGCTGATGCACGGCGCCACGGCGTCGGCGTTGTGCGCGCAGGCGGCCCCGGAGGAGACCCGGGGCCGTCACCTCGCCGTCTACCAGCTCTCGTGGGCGGTGCCCAGTGCCCTCGCGCCGGCCGTGCTGACGGCCCTGCTCACCCTGTCGCCGACGGCGATGTGGGTGGTGCTCGCGGCGGGCGCGACCGTCTCGGCCCTGGGAGTCCTTCGTCTGGAGCCCAGGCTGCCGCAGGAGGCGGTCCACCCGCGTCCGCGCCCGGAGCCTCAGCCTCAACCGGAGCCGCAGCCGGCGCCGGGTCCCTCCGCGGAGCCGGCCCGGACCTGACCCCTCACGGCCCTGCCGGCCGTGGCGGCCCTGCCGCCCGAGACCCCGCTCAAGCCGTGACGCCACGGCTGGGGCGGGGTCTCGGCGTGTCCGCACCCTCCGGCGGACCGGCCGGGGGGGGTAGCCCCACCCCGGGGCCGGGCGGTAGCCGGATCGTCCGGGGACTCCGCGTGCGGACATGCTGGGCCCGGCGCGTATGCCGGTTTCCCGACGATTACACAGGAGTTGAGCCATGCGTGAACAGTCAGGGCAGGATCACCGTTGCGGCAGTCGGCGGAGCGGTCGGCGCGCGGCCCTCCCGGCCCTGGCCGCGGTGGCCGTCGCCGTTCTGGCGGCGGGTGCCCTGGCCCAGCCCGCGGCCTTCGCCGCCACCCGCCCCGACAGCGTCCAGCAGGGCCTGACCGCGCTGGTGAGCGCCGACGGCATGCCCGGTGTGCTCGCGAGCGTCAAGGACCGCGAGGGGCACACCCGTACGTACACGGCGGGAGTGGGTGACCTCGCCACCGGAGCGGCGGTGCCCAGGAACGGACAGGTGCGGATCGGCAGCAACACCAAGGCGTTCACGGCGGTGGTCGTACTGCAGCTGGTCGGCGAGGGGAAGATCGGCCTCGACGACCTGGTCGACACCCATCTGCCGGGCCTGGTCCGCGGCGAGGGCATCGACGGGAACCACATCACGGTCCGTCAACTCCTGCAGCACACGAGTGGGCTGCCCGACTACCTCAACGACGTTCCCCGGCCCAGGCCCTACGACCCGCGCGAGCTCCTCGGCTTCGCCCTGCGGCACAAGGCCGTCTTCGCCCCCGGGACGAACTGGGGGTACAGCAACACCAACTACGTGCTGGCCGGCATGATCGTCGAGAAGGTCACCGGCCACGCCCTGGCCGAGGAAGTGGAGCGGCGCGTCATCCGGCGCGCCGGACTGCGCCACACCTACTTCCCCGCCCCCGGCGACACGGGCATCCGCGAACCCCATCCCCAGGGCTACGACCGCGAATCGCCGGGCGCGCCCCTGCGCGACGTCACCGAGATGGACCCCTCCTGGGCCTGGGCGGCAGGTCAGATGATCTCCACCAACTCCGACCTCAACCGGTTCTACACGGCGCTCCTGTCCGGCCGGCTCCTCCCGGACGCCCAGCTCGCCCAGATGCGCACCACCGTTCCCGCCGAGTACTTCGGCCACGGCGCGCGCTACGGACTGGGCCTCGTCAGCAAGCCGCTGTCGTGCGGCGGGGTCTACTGGGGCCACGGCGGCAGCTTCCCGGGGTACGAGACCCGGGGCGGGGTCAGGGAGGACGGCCGCGCGGCCGCCGACATCGCGGTGACCATCCAGCCGACCGACAAGGCCGCCATGGAGCACGTCGAGGACGTGGTCGACACGGCCCTGTGCGGCTGAGCCGCGCCTCCCGGGGCGCGCGGGGGCCTCAGTCACCGTTCGCGGAGAAGTGCTGGTAGTCCGGGTCGGACCAGCGGGCTCCCCAGGACCAGCCCACCGCCTCGAAGGCCCTGGTGACGGCGTCGTCCGCGCGGATCACTCCGGGACCCGCCCGGTCGCGGTCGAGGTGGGGCCGCCCGTTCGGCGGGTGGCTCGTGCCGTAGCGGTCGACGTACGGGTTCTCGACGGGGTTGATGTCGACGGCGTCGCCCCAGGCGTGCCGCGAGAGCCGGGCCGGGTCGCCGGTGACCGGCCGGCAGTTGAAGGCGGAGGTGTTGTCGGCGGCCATGGCCCGCTCGTCGCTGCCGCCGTATTCGGCGGTGACGCGCATCCGGCGGATCGGGAACCGCTCCGCGAAGGCCTGGGCGAACACGCGGAGCACGGGGCCGACGGCGTCGCGGCGGACGATCAGCTCGCCCCTGTGGACCTTGCCGTCGAAGCCCCAGTGGTTCATCCGGACGAGCCGCAGCCGGTCCGGGGGTACGGGGCAGCCGGGCCGGTAGCCGGCGCCCAGTTTCCCGGCGGGAACGGCCGAGACGCCTGCCGAGAGTTCCGCCACCGGGTCCCCGGGGACCGCCCGGAACCCCGGGGCGGCCGCCTCCGGTACGTCGCGGGACGGCGTGGACGCGCAGAGCGCGACCGTCAGTGCCACGGCTGCGAAGCGGTAGCGCACCCGTCCACCGTAGACCCGCCCTCGCCGGTGGGCACGGCGGAGCGGGCGGGGTACGTCAGCTCGCCTTCCAGACGACCTCGGGCGCGGTGCCGGTCTCGTCGCTCGGCTTGCCGGCGTCGCGCTCGCCCTGGAAGCCGACGAACGCGGGCTGCACGTCCTCCGGGACCAGGTAGATCTCGCAGGTGGTGACGGACTTGCCGGCGGCCAGGCGCAGGTCGGCGTCGGAAGCCTCCTGGCAGGGCTCGAACTTGGCCCCCCACGCCGGGGCGAAGGTGTAGGCGCGCTTCGGGTCGGTGCCGTGCAGCAGCAGCTTGAAGTTGAAGCTCCCGGTGTCCACCTCGCCGCCCTTGTGGGTGTAGGTGGTGGTGACGTAGTAGGGGGTCTTGCCGTTCAGCAGTCCGACACCGAGCTTCTCCACCGCGGCCTTGTCCCCCTTGACCACCGACACCGGGGTGACGCTCAGCTGGGTCTTCTGGTTGTCGGGGAAGTGCGTCTCGGTCACGTCCGCCGCGGTCTTGAGGGCGAGCGGTGCGGCGAACGTCCCCTTCGACGCGGCGGCCGGGGCCCCGCCGCCGTCCGGGCCGCAGCCGGTGAGGGCGACGGCGGCCAGGGCGATCGGCGCGGCGGTACGGAGCAGGCGGTTGGTCAACACGATGTGGATCCCCCGAGGTTGATGACGTGGTGTGGCCGGCCGCTGTCCCGCGGCCATCGGCTCGGTGACCCTAACCCCCCGGATGATCACGGTTCACCACGCCTCTGTCACGGTCCTGTCCCAGGGGCACTCCCGGCGGGAGGAGCCGTTGGTGGCGGCCGGCGGGCGCGCCGCACCCCCGGGCTGCGGCGGGCGCGGGACGGGGTCATCATGGCGGGAGGGCGGGCCCGCGGGGCTGCCAGCGGGGCTGCCCGCGGGGCCCGGCACGGAGCGGAAGGGCACGTTCCCCTCAGGAGGCACCGCATGCAGCTGGACGACTCGCAGAGGGCCTGGGCCACGATCATCGGCGTCGTCGCCGTCATCCTCGCGGACATCGCCGCGATCGTCCTCATGAACACCGTCGGGCGGTGACCCCGGATCCGGGCGGGGCGCGTCAGGTGGAGCTGTGCGATACGACCTCGTCGTCCAGGTCGTCCAGGTCGTCCCGACGGCCGGTCGGCCGTAGCCTTTCATGGCCCCGGGGGGTGTGGCGGTCCGCCGTACCTCCCGGGGCCGGCCGTACGGTGCGCTGCGGGTCTACTCGCGGGCTGGCTACCGTCAAGTCTTGTACCTGAATGAGCGGTTGCCGCCGCACCGTCGGGATCGCGGTGGGGTCCGGGATCGTTTCGGGCTCCGGTCACCACTTGTCGTGGCAGTTCCAGTGCCCCTTCACCCAGTGGGTGCTCTGGTGGCCGGGGACCCAGTGCTTCTCCCACCAGCCGTGGCTCTTCCATCCGGGATGCCAGCGGCCGTCGTGGTCCCTGTAGCCGGGGTGCCACTTGCCCTCGTGCCACTTCTTCTCGTAGTGCCCCCTGATCCAGATCTTGCTCCAGTGGCCGCGCTCCCACGTGCAGCGGTCGTGACGGTTCCCTTGATCGTGGTTGCCGTCGCGGTTGTTGTCGTGGTTGGCGTAGCCGTTGCTGTTGCCGTCGTAGTTGCCGTAGCGGTTGCCGTCGTGACGGCCCTCTCCGCTGTTGTCGCCGTTGCCGTTGCCGTTGTGGTCATGGTCGTCGGTGAGGACGGAGCTGACGGACGAGGCGGGGGTGGGCGACGTCGGCGCCGCTGCGGCCGAGGCGGATCCGGCGGCTCCGAGGGCCGCGCCCCCGGCCAGCAGGCCCGTCGTGGCCACGCCGACGGCCAGATGCCGGAAGCGGGTGGGAAGGTTCATGGAGCTCATCTCCTGCACGGCGCGGATTCCGGTTGCCTCGGGGATTCGTCGCCACTCCCGCGAAGGATGGGTAAAATTCATATAAATATGCAGAAATTGTACATTTCAATTGCCGTGTCGGGAAGTGGAATCTTCAATGGACCCAGCGCCGCCCGGGTCCGGTCCCGGGCCCCTTTAGTGTGTCCCCGTGACCGAACCAGCCCCGCACCTGCGCACGACCGCGGACGCCTACGACGCGCTCGCCGTCGTCTACACCGATTTCGCCCGTGACGCGCTCGACGGCCTCCCGCTGGACCGCTCGGTCATCGCCGCGTTCGCCGAACTCGCACGGACCACCGGGTCCGGATCCGGCTCCGCGTCCGTCGCCGAACTGGGTTGTGGACCTGGACATGTGACGGACCATCTGCGGCGCCTGGGACTCGACGCGTTCGGGATCGACCTTTCGCCGGCGCTGATCGCACTCGCCCGCCAGGAGTACCCCGGCCTGCGGTTCGACGTCGGTTCGATGGACGCCCTGGACCTGGCCGACGGCGTACTCGACGGCGTCCTTTCCTGGTACTCGGTCATCCACGCCCCGCCGGGGCACGTCCCGGCCTATCTCGCCGAGTTCCGTCGCGTGCTGACCGCGGGGGGCGCCCTGCTCCTCGCCTTCTTCGAGTCCGAGGGCGGCCCGGTGGAGGCGTTCGACCACAAGGTGACGACGGCCTACCGCTGGCCGGTCGACGCCCTCGCGGCGCTGGCCGGCGAGGCCGGGTTCGTGGAGGTCGGCCGCATGCTGCGCGAGCCGTGCGAAGGCGAACGGTTCCGGCGGGGTCATCTCTTGATGCGGGCGCGGTAGGGACGGACGGCCCGGGGGCGTCACACGCTCCCGCCGCCTCGGCGCCACGGCCGCGGTGGCTGCCCGGCCCGGTCCGCGACGCCCCTGCCCTCGGCGCCGGCGGGCTCCGCGGTCATGCGGACGGCATACGCGTACACCGCCCGGGCCTGTGCGGCGACGGCGACGGGGGCCCGTCGGGCCGTCAGGTGCCGGGGGCCCGGTGCCAGTCCACCGCCCCGGTGCCCAGGGTGATCGTGGCGCGGGGCCACATGGGTTCGTCGCCCCGGCGGGCGAGCAGGACGACGTGGTCCACCCGCGCCTGCATGCCGTCCAGGCGTGCGGCGCACTCCGCGGCCAGGCCGCGCGGGTCCCGGGCGGCGCGACCGAGTGACAGGTGCGGGGTGAAGCGGGGGAACCGGCCGCGGCACGAGGGGAACGGCTCCACCAGAGCGTTCTGGAGCGCCGTCCAGGGGGCCAGGCCGGCTGCCGCCGGATCCAGCCACACCGTGGCGTACGCGCGGTGCCTGAACGTACGCACTCCACTGAGGCGGATGGCGAAGGGCTCCCGCTCGGCGGCCACCGCGCCCAGCAGCGGGGCCGCGGCCGCGAAGTCGCTCTCCGGGACGAAGCCGAAGATCAGGTTGACGTGCGGTGGCCAGCGGCGGATCTGGGGGTCGTGCTCGGCCCGGATGCCCTGGATGGGGGGCCACAGCGCGGGAGGAGGGAGCCAGGCGACGGCGGTCCGGGACGTGGGAGCCACCCGGAGGGAGCCCGGGACACCGGTTCCGCCGCCGGCCGTCGCGGAGGAGTTCACCCCGTCATCATGCCCGGGCGGGGGACGGGGGCTCCCCCGGCGCGCGGCGGCCGGTGGTGGGCGGACCGTACGGCGATGGTGGGGGTTCGCCCGGTCACGGCCGCGTCGCGTCCACCTCACGTCACGGAACCGCCACAACCCCGGGCCCCGGAGAACCGGGCGGGGCCCGGTGGCGTGTCCGACCACGCGTGCCGGTGTGGAACCGGTCGTGGACCTCGGGGAGCGCTCATGCAGTACACGACAGGCGTCGGCCGGACCGCAGCGGTGCTGGCGGCGGCGGTGACGGTCACGGCCTTGATGACGGGCTGCACGCCCACCGGCGAGGACGGCGCGGTCGCCAAGCCGTCGTCGCCGTCGTCGCCGGGGTCGGTGTCGGCGCCCTCGACCCCGTCGGCACCGTCCGCGACGCCCAAGGGTCCGGCGCCGGCCGAGCCGAAGCCGGCCGGCGGTACCTCCTCCGGCGGTGCCGGTGGCACCGGCGCCGCCGGAGGGGCCAAGGCCTGCACGATCGGGCAGGTCAAGGTCTCCGACGCGCACCAGGCCGACGTCCGGCCGCCGGGTACGGGAACGGGTGCCGCCATCGTCTCGGTGACCAACACCTCGACCCACCCCTGCACGGTCCAGGGGTTCCCGACGGTCGCCGGAGCCGGCAACGGCTCGCCCGACCACAACCTCCCGCTGGCCACCACCCACAGCGGTCCGGCCACCGTGGTGTCCCTGGCCCCGGGCGCCCGTGCCTGGACCAAGCTCACCTTCGTCAACGTCCAGGGCGAGGCCGACGGCTACTGCGTGTCCGGCGCCACGCCCGCCACCTTCCCCACGATCGTCCTGGGCGTCCCCGCCGCGGGCTCGCACCAGATCGCCATGGACGACGGCATCTTCGCGGAGTGCGACAACAAGGTGACCGTCACCGCCTTCTCCTCCGCCCGCCCGTCCTGACGGCCACGGCCGGTGGCCCGCCGGCGCCTACGGGGCGGCGGTGGCCTCCACGTACTTCCTGACCAGCTCGTAGGAGCGGAGGCGGTCGCCGAGGTCGTAAACGGGCGTGGTGAGCATCAGCTCGTCCGCGCCCGTCTCGCGCGCCAGTGCGGCGAGCCGTCCCACGACGGTCTCGGGCGTCCCGACGGCCTGCTGTGCCCGGAAGTGGGCCAGCGCCTGCCGCTCCTCCCCCGTGAACGGGTGCGCTGCGGCGGCCGCCGGGGTGGGGAACGGCAGGTCGCTCACCCCCTTGAGGAGCCCGGCCTTGACGACGTCCATCGGTCCGACGCGCCACGCGGCCTCCTCTTCCGTCTCGGCGCACACGGTCTCCACGCACAGCAGCACGCGCGGCCGCTCGCACCAGCGGGACGGGGTGAACTCCGCGCGGTAACGCTCCAGGACCGCCCGGGTGTTGTCCGGCCGGATGTGGTGCGCCACGGCCACCGGCAGACCGAGTTCCGCGGCGAGGGCTGCGCCCGCCGTGCTGGAGGCCAGCAGCCACGGCTCCGGCAGCGGGCCCAGGGCGACCTCGTCCACCAGGAAGGACAGGGTGGCGGCCACGTCGTCGCGGTACTCCGCGTCGGTGACCGGCCCGGCTCCGCGGCGCAGTGCCCGTGCGATGCCCTCGTCGAAGGTCCCGGGCCCGCGGCCGATGCCCAGGTCGATGCGGTCCTCGTGCAGGGCCGCCAGCGTTCCGAACTGCTCCGCGAGCATGATGGGGGCGTGGTTGGGGGCCAGCACGCCCCCGGAGCCGAGACGGACGGCCGAGGTCGAGGCGGCAGCGTGCGCGATCAGCACGACCGGCGGGAACGCTCCGATCGCGGGCGAATGGTGGTGCTCGGCGTACCAGAGGCGGTGGTAGCCCAGTTGTTCGATTCCCTGAGCGAAGGCCGCGGTGTCCCGCAGGGTGTCAAGGGCGCGGGAGTCCGTCTGGACCATCGCGACTTCCAGCGCTGAAAGAGGTATGTCGAGCATGACGTCAGCATAGGGATCGCACGTCCTGTTACCGGATCGGTGATCACTTTCGCGCCACCGGTCCGGACGGGCCTGACGGTCCGGCGGGCCACCTGCGGTACCGCTCGTTTCCGGCCGTCCGGGGTACGACACAGGCCACAGGTCCGGGCGTGCCCCGGTCGGGCGTACGGACGGTGCCAGACTGGGCGCGTCCGTACGTTCCGCGGCGTTCCGCGTTTCCCCGGAGGTGGCACGGCGTGGCGTTCGAGGCCGAGGAGTCCTTCCCCGTCATGCGGCCCGCGGTGCGGGAGACGTACGGGCCCGCGGACCTGAGCGGGGCTCCGGTCTTCGCCGGCGGGTTCATCAACTTCGGCTACTGGAACGGCATCGACCTGACGGCCCCGCTCGGCGAGGCGGAGCGGATCCGCAGCCAGCAGGACCTCTACCGACGGGTCCTCGACGCCGCCGGGCCGCTGGAGCGGCTGCGGGTCCTCGAAGTGGGCTGCGGGCTCGGCATGGGCTGTGCGCTGGCCCTGCGCGAGCACCATCCCGCCGGGGTCACCGGCATGGACATCCACCCCGCCCAGTTGCGGCGGGCCCGGGAGGCGCACGCGGGCCTCCTGGACGAAGCACCGGAACGGCTGAGATTCGTACGGGGCGCGGCGGAGCGGATGCCCTTCGCGGACGGCGAGTTCGATGCCGTCGTCAGCGTGGAGGCCGCGCAGCACTTCCCGGACCTGGCCGCCTTCGCCGCGGAGACGGCGCGCGTGCTGCGTCCGGGCGGACGGGTCGCCGTCGCCAGCTTCTTCACGACGGACGACGCGCAGGCCCCGGACGAGGAACTGGCCCTGCTGCTGGACACCTACGCGAACGGACTGGACATCGCCCGCCCGGTGTCCGCCCTCACCGACGCGCTCACGGCGTCGGGGCTCGCGGGGGCGCGGGCCGAGTCGATCGGCCACCGGGTCTGGGCCGGCTGGGACGCCTGGCTGTCCCGGCTGTGGGCACCGGACACCTGGCCGCGCAACTTCCTGAAGGCGTACGAGCGGCGGATCCTCGACTACTACGTCATCACGGCCCGCCACCCGTAGGCGACCGCGCCGACCGGCCCGGTGGGCATCCGTCGGGTGCGTCGGCCGAGGGGAGGTAAGCGGGGGCCGTGCGGCGGCGTGTCGGGAGAGGCCCGGGAGCGGCTGCGCCACGGTGGAGCCCCTGGCCCCGACCCCCGCGAAAGGCGCGCCGTGACTCCCGAGCCCCGCCCCCTGGACACCCACCGACGCAGGCTGCTGCTGGCCGTCGGCACCACCGCCCTCACCGGTCTGGCATCGGCGTGTGCCGGAAGGCGGGAGGGCACGGCGGAGGCGGCCGCCGGCCGGGCCGCCGCCGTACGGGCCGTCACACCGAACCCGTCCGGCCCGCCGCCGTCCTGCGTCCTCGCCGCCGAGACCGGGGAGGGCCCGTACTACACCCCGAAGAGCCAGATCCGCTCCGACGTAACGGAGGACCGCCAAGGCGTCCCGCTGCGGCTGGACCTGCAGATCGTACGGGCCGCCAAGGGGTGCGCCCCGCTGGCGGAGGCGGCGGTGGACATCTGGCACGCCGATGCCTCCGGCCTGTACTCGCAGCGCGGCGCCACCTATCTGCGCGGCACCCAGACCACCGACGCGGACGGCCGCGTGTCGTTCCGCACCATCGTGCCGGGCTGGTACGCACACATCGCCCCGCACGTGCACTTCAAGGTCCGCCCCGGGCACCGCACCGCGGTCTCCTCCCAGCTGTTCCTGCCCGAGGAGCTGCTCAACGCGGTGTACGCGGGCGATCCCTACTCCCGCCGCAAGGCCCCCGCGCACCCCAACACCCGCGACGACCGGTTCGCGTCCAAGGGCGCCCAGCTGACGCTGAACCCGGTGCGGGACGGCGCCGGTTACCGGGCTTCGTTCGTCATCGGCATCGTCTGACCGACAGCGCGTCCGCCACCGTGACCGCGGGGCGTCCGGGCGGGTGCGCGGGGTCGCCCGTACGGAGCGCCCGGCGTGCCGGAGCGCCGCGGCGCGCGCACGCTGGGGGCATGCCCGATCGCCTGCACGTCGTCGTCCATCCGGTCGCTCCGGGGGGTGGCCGGGCGGTGGTCGCGCACGTGCACGGCGAGGACCGCCCGCTCGGCATGGCGCACTCCCTCGCCGACGTGGTCGAGATGTTCCGCGCGGCCGGTCTGGAGACCGCCGTGGGGTGGCCGCCGATCCGCTGGCTGGGCGGGGCACCCGACGAGTGGGGCTAGCCGGCCGTGGCCGGGGGGATCAGCGGCGGTGTGCGGGGAAGAGCACGTCCGCAGCGTGCCGGGTGTCCGCGTACTCGCGCACCGCGGCGATCCGCCCGTCGCGGACGGTGAACACCCCGGCGCAGCGGTTGGCGTAGGCGGCGCCGTCGACCGTGGTCGCCGTCGAGGTCCATTCGGCGAGGACCTGGTCGCCGTCCGCGAAGGCGTGGGTCAGCTCGATCACGGTGGTGCCGGGCCGGATCAGCGGGCCGACGGAGCCGAGGAAGTCCTCCAGGATGGCGGTGCGGCCCTCGTAGGTGCCGGATATCGGCAGGTCGCCGGGGTAGGTCCAGGTGGCGTCGTGCGCGAAGCTGTCGCGGATGGCGGGGAGGTCGCCGTCGCGGACCGCTTCGACGTATCGGGTGACGACGGCCTTGGGGTCGGTGCCGGTCATGGGGAGCTCCGTTCGGTGGCTGTGTCCCGCGGTCCGTCGGACCGCTCTGGTCACAGCTCATCGCACGGGCTCCCGTAGATCCAACAACCGTCCGACCAGCTCGACAACCGGACGTTGTCGCCGCCGGTGGAGGCCGTGTCCGTGCGGGCGGGAAGGGCCCGCCGGCCGTCCTGGGAGCAGGACGGGGCGCCCGCCGCCGCGGGCGCCCCGTGCACCGGCCTCCGGTCAGCGCGTGGCGAGCAGCTGCAGCGTGTCGATCACGCGGTTGGAGAAGCCCCACTCGTTGTCGTACCAGGCGACGACCTTGACGTGGCGGCCCTCGACGCGGGTCAGCTCCGAGTCGAAGATCGACGAGGCCGGGTTGCCCGTGATGTCGGAGGAGACGAGCGGGTCCTGCGAGTACTCCAGCACGCCGGCGAGCGGGCCCTGCGCCGCGGCACGGTACGCCTCCAGCACCTGCTCGCGCGTCACGTCGCGGGCGACGGTCGTGTTGAGCTCGACGATCGACCCGACGGGCACCGGCACGCGGATCGAGTCGCCGGACAGCTTGCCGTCGAGGTTCGGCAGAACGAGGCCGATCGCCTTGGCGGCGCCCGTCGTGGTCGGCACGATGTTGACGGCGGCGGCGCGGGCGCGGCGGGCGTCGCGGTGCGGGCCGTCCTGGAGGTTCTGCTCCTGCGTGTAGGCGTGCACCGTGGTCATGAAGCCGTGCTCGATGCCCGYGAGGTCGTCGAGGACCGCGGCCAGGGGGGCGAGCGCGTTGGTGGTGCAGGAGGCGTTCGAGACGATCGTGTGCAGATCCGGGTCGTACGCGTCGGTGTTCACCCCGAAGGCGAGCGTGACGTCGGCGCCGTCCGCCGGCGCGCTGACCAGCACCTTCTTCGCACCCGCGTCGAGGTGGGCACGGGCCGCCTTGGCCGAGGTGAAGCGACCGGTGGCCTCCAGCACGATGTCGACGCCGAGCTCCGCCCACGGCAGGTTCGCCGGCTCGCGCTCGGCCAGCACCGTGATGCGACGGCCGTCGACGACGAGGACGTTCCCCTCGACGGTCACCGGGCGGCCGAGCCGGCCCGACGTGGTGTCGTAGGCGAGCAGCCGCGCCAGGGTGGCGGGCTCGGTGAGGTCGTTGACGGCGACGACATCGAGGTCGCTGTCGCGTTCGAGCAGCGCGCGCAGCACGTTGCGTCCGATGCGGCCGAATCCGTTGATGGCGATGCGAGTCATGAGGCGTGTCCTTTCGGGTTCGCCACCAGGTTCCCCCGCTGGTCGCGGCCGTGACAGCGGCGGGATTGCCACGGTCCGCAAGGATCGCGCCACAAGGGGGTGGCACGCGGCTATTCGCCCCGGGTGAAGGTGCGCCGGTACTCGCTCGGCGTGGTGCCGAGGATCCGCTGGAAGTGCAGCCGCAGGTTGGATCCGGTCCCGAGGCCGACGTCGGCGGCGACCTGCTCGACGCTGCGCTCCGATCGCTCCAGCAGCTCACGGGCCAGGTCCACGCGGGCACGCATGACCCACTGCATCGGCGTGTACCCCGTGTCCTCGGCGAAGCGGCGCGAGAAGGTGCGCGCCGACACGGCGGCGTGCCGGGCGAGGATCTCCAGGGTGAGGGGCTCGCCGAGCCGGTGCAGTGCCCATTCGCGGGTGGCGGCGAACCGCTCGCCCAGCACCTCGGGCACGCTGCGGGGCACGTACTGTGCCTGGCCGCCACTGCGGTAGGGCGCGGCGACCAGACGCCGGGCGGCGTGGTTCGACGCGGCCACCCCGAGGTCGCCCCGCAGGACGTGCAGGCACAGGTCGATGCCCGAGGCGGCGCCGGCCGAGGTCAGCACGCTGCCCTCGTCCACGAACAGGACGTTCTCGTCGACCCGTACCAGCGGGCGTTTCGCCGCCAGGGCCCGCGCGTAGTGCCAGTGCGTCGTGGCGCGTTTCCCGTCGAGGAGTCCGGTGGCGGCGAGCGCGAAGGCACCGGTGGAGATGGCGGCGAGCCGCGCGCCGCGGGCGTGGGCCGCGATCAGCGCGTCGACGACGGCCCGCGGCGGGTCGTCGCGGTCGGGGAAGCGGTAGCCGGGGACGAAGACGATGTCGGCCCAGGCCAGTGCTTCGAGGCCGTGCGCGACGTAGTACGAGAGTCCGTCGCCGCCGGTCACCAGTCCGGGCGCCGCACCGCACACCCGTACCTCGTACGGCATGCTCGCGCGGGTCGAGAACACCTGCGCGGGAATGCCGACGTCGAGCGGCTTGGCCCCTTCGAGGACGAGGACGGCGACATGGTGCAGGCGGGAACGTGGCACGGGAAGGAGCGTACGCCAACGCAGCTTAGATGTTTATTGACTTCAAGGGATAGTCACGGATATATCCGCATTTGGCAACACGCGCCGGATGATCCACCTTTTGGCGAGCCGGGGGCGCCAGAGTGTGGCTCCTCGGCAGGACGCCGGGAACCGTTCGGAGCCCGTCCGGCTTTCAGGATGACCGGACCGGGCTGTCTGTTGAAGGGGTCATCTCCATGTCTGCTTCTCTCGCCACCCGCCGCCTGGTCGCCTCCCTGGTGGCCGCGGGCGCCCTCATCGGCGCGGCAGCCCTGCCGGCCGTCGCCGCCGACCACGGACGCGACCACAAGGGCCAGCGCTCCGCGGTCGTCATCGGCGGCGTCCAGTACGACAGCCCCAACCGCGACGTCCGCTCCAACCGCGCCCTGAACGGGGAGTGGGTCGAGGTCAAGAACACCGGCCGCCACAGCGTCAACCTGCGCGGCTTCACGCTGACCGACCGCGAGGGCAACCGCTACCGCTTCAGCGACTTCCGCCTGGACGGCCGCTCCAGCGTCAAGGTCCACACCGGCCAGGGCCGCAACACCCAGCGCGACCTCTACCAGGGCCGCCGCAAGCAGATCTGGGACAAGCGCGACACCGCCACCCTGCGCGACAGCCGCGGGAACGTGCTGGACACCCAGTCGTGGGGCCGCGGCGGCCGCCACAGCTGACCCGGACCGGCGGCCGCCCCCACAGGGGTGCTGAGCCGCCGGCCGTTGCCCCCGCGGCG
>NZ_JBFRER010000018.1:0-84973 GCF_052114405.1 Streptomyces sp. M-16
GCCCGCGCCCCGGCGGCCAGCACCGCGGCCGCCTCCGCACCGGCCAGCCGCACCACCGGCAGCTGGTGCACCCACGCCTGAAAGTCGTCCGGCAGCTCCAGCGGCTCCCGCGCCGTCACCAGCACCAGGCTCTCGGTCCGCTCCGGCACCACGGCCCGCACCTGCGCCACGTCCACCGCGTCGTCCAGCACCACCGTCACCGGGAACCCCTGGAGGTGCTGGTGGTACAGCTCGCCGAGCCGGCGCACCTGCTGCTCCGCCGTGGCCCCCTCCCGGAAGAGGAGCTGCTCGCGCGGGGCACCCAGCCGGTTCAGCAGGTGCAGCAGCGCCTCCCGCGTCGACAGCGGGGGCTCACCGGGAGCGGAACCACCGCGCAGGTCGACCAGGCAGGCCCCGCGGAACTGGTCCCGCAGCGCGTGCGCCGCCCGCAGCGCCAGCGCGGTACGGCCCACCCCCGGCTCGCCGTGCAGCACCACCACCACGGGACGCGTCTCGGTGCTGGCCCGGGCGGCCTGCACCCACTGGGCGATCCGGGTCAGCTCCGCCCGCCGGCCCGTGAACAGGTCCCCGGCATCCGGCAGCTGCGCGAACGACTGCTCCAGCATGCTGCGCCTGCGGGCCTCCGCACTGCGGTCCGCCCCGCGCAGCGGCTGCGCCGCCCCGGCCCCGGCCCCGGCTCCGACACCGCCGCCCCCGGCGCCCGGGGCCCCGCCCGCCGTACCGTTGCGGATGCCGCGCGGCGGGGTGCGCACCGCACGCTGCTGCTCCAGGAAGGGCCGTATCCCCCGCACCTCCAGCGCCGTCAGCCACTGGAGCCTCAGCTGCTCCGGCCCGCCGGGGCGTCCCGCGACCCCGGCGCGGCGGTTCGCGGCGGGCAGGTGCACGGCGGTCACCTTCGCCACCGTCGTCGCCGCCCCCGCGACGCCGACGACGACGCCCGCGCTGAGCGCCGTACCGGCGGAGACGCCGAAGGCCAGGTCCGCCCCGGCCGCGGCGGCGGCCGCGACCGCCGTTACCAGCAGGGCCGTCGAGGTGTTCCCGCGCCGGAACGCCTCGCCGAGCGACTCCTCCCCGGCCGCGGCCTCGTCCAGGGCCGCCACGTACGCCCCGTACTCCTCGGCCGCCGCCGCGGCGAGCCCCTCCAGGGCCTCCCGTCCGCGCGCCAGCAGGGCCTCCCGGCCGACCGGAGCGTCCGCCCGCCGGACCTCCTCCTCGACGGCCCGCACCAGCAGCCGTTCGGCCTCGACACGATGGCTGTCCCGCATCGGCGTCCTCCTCGGAGCGTTCCGTGCAACGTGCGCCAAGTGTGCTGCGGGACCACCGTGAGCGCGAGTGAATCTGAGCTAGATCAGAGGGAGTTGACGCCTCTTCGGTCGTCCTGGCGCATATATGTACGCCCCGGCCCCGCCGTTGGCCCGCTTAGGCTCGACGCATGTCCCGACGCCGGACGCCCACCCTGCCGACCGCGGCCCTGTGCGCCGCCCTCCTCGCCGTCCCGGCCTGTCAACACGCCCCGCCCGCCCGCGGGTTCACGATCCGCTACGAGGAACCCGCCCCGGCCGACGCGGCGGACGCGGCACTCCTGCGCACCCGGAAACCGGCCGAACGGGCCGTCACCGCCCTCAACGCCTACCTCGACCTCCCGAAGCCGGTCACCGTCCTCGCCCGCTCCTGCGCCGGCGAGGGCACGGGGTACGACCCGGACACCCGCCGCATCGAGCTCTGCTACGACGACGTGGCGCAGGAGCGGGAGCTCCTCACGGACGAGGCGGCCGTCGCCGACGTCGTGACCGAGACCGTCCACCACGAAGCCGGGCACGCCCTCGTCGACGCCCTGGACCTGCCGTTTCCCTCGGCCCGCGCCGAGGAGGACGCCGCCGACCGGTTCGCCGCGCTCATGCTGATCCGCGAGGGGCCGGACGGCGAGCGGGCACTGCGGACCGCCGCCGAGGAGTACCTCCTGACGGCCGCCGCCGGCCCGGAGGACGACCCCGAACACGCCCCGCCCGCCGAACGCGCCGCGACCCACCTGTGCCTCTTGTCCGAAGCCTCCCCGACCCGCCACCCCGACCTGGCCCCCCGAGCCCACACCTGCACCCCGGACTGGCCCACCACCCGCGACACCTGGACCCACGACCTGGCGCCGCTGCTGCGCTGATGTCGGATCCGGGCGGTGCGGCCGGGCGGGCCGCCCCGACCGCGGAGCCCAGGCCGAGCCGCGCAAGTACACGATCCGGCACGGCTGAAGGGTCGCGTACGAGGCGGCATGGTATCCGCAGGTAGGGCATCTGGTCCCGAGGCGGAGAATTCCCGATCACTCCGCGAAGAACCAGGATGCGGGCGCTATCGGTGAACGCCGAAAGCGGAGCGGCTTCTCCGTTCCTTACAGGACACCAAGATCGACCGTGATGGAGAAGGGCGCGATGGCCTTCACCGTGCCGGTGAACATCTCGCCGTCCCTGTAAGCCCTGGTGGCGGGGTCGAGGACGTAGGTGTAGACGATCGGGAGGCCGGTGGCGGCCTGCTCGACCCGCCAGTAGAAGGGAATGCCGGCCTTGGCGTACTGGTCCACCTTGACGATCCGGTCAGTGGTCTCCGAACCGGGCGACACGACCTCGACGACCAGGAGTACGTGCTCGGGGCGGGTAGGCGTGAGGTCGATGGTCTCCGCCCGGTAGACGATGACGTCCGGACGGCGGTTGGTGAGCGGGACGTCCTGCAGGCGGACGTCGAAGTCCGTGTCGGCGTTCCAGTCCGGCCCTGCGGCGGCGTCCAGCGCATTGGCCAGGAGCCGCGCCAGCCGGTTGTGCCGTTTGGAGGCGCTCGGACTCACGACGACCATCCCGTCCACGATCTCGATGCCGGCGCACTGCTCCTCGGACCAGGAGTCGTACTGTTCCGCGCTGATCTGCGCATGCATCCACGCGGGCGCCACCATCTCGGCGGTCATGGTGTACCTCCTTCGAGGGGCCTCGGCAGGTCCGGCGCTGGTGCGCCCAGCCTACTGTTCCGAGGTGTCGGGCCGCCCGACTTGGAGAAGCGCCGGGAGAAGTTCGACGCCGACCCGCAGGGGGGGGGCAGCCGCCCACCACGTGGTGACTCATCAGTGACATTCAGCCAGGCGGGGCAGGCCCGTGAGGGTTTCGTCGGTCGCGTCAGGCGCTGTGAGAGGCTGGGTCGTATGAACCGGTTGGCTGGTGTGACCTCGCCTTATCTGCTTCAGCACGCTGACAATCCCGTCGACTGGTGGCCTTGGTCGCCGGAGGCCTTCGAGGAGGCGCGGCGGCGCAATGTGCCGGTGCTGCTGTCGGTCGGATACTCCGCGTGTCATTGGTGCCATGTCATGGCGCACGAGTCCTTCGAGGACGGACCGACCGCCGCCTTCATGAACGAGCACTTCGTCAACGTCAAGGTGGACCGCGAGGAGCGGCCCGACATCGACGCCGTCTACATGGAGGCCGTGCAGGCCGCGACCGGGCAGGGCGGCTGGCCCATGACCGTGTTCCTGACGCCGGACGCCGAGCCCTTCTACTTCGGCACCTACTTCCCGCCCGAGCCCCGCCACGGGATGCCCTCCTTCACGCAGGTGCTCGAAGGCGTGCGGACCGCCTGGGCCGGGAGGCCCGAGGAGGTCGCCGAGGTCGCGCAGCGGATCGTACGGGACCTGGCCGGGCGGCAGCTGGACTACGGCAAGGCCGGCGTGCCCGGTCCCGAGGAGCTGGCCGGGGCGCTGCTCGGGCTGACGCGGGAGTACGACGCCGTGCGCGGGGGCTTCGGCGGCGCGCCGAAGTTCCCGCCGTCCATGGTGCTGGAGTTCCTCCTGCGCCACCACGCCCGCACCGGCTCCGAGGGCGCCCTCCAGATGGCCGTCGACACCTGCGAGGCGATGGCCCGGGGCGGGATCTACGACCAGCTGGGCGGCGGGTTCGCCCGGTACTCCGTGGACCGGGAGTGGGTGGTGCCCCACTTCGAGAAGATGCTCTACGACAACGCGCTGCTCTGCCGCGTGTACGCCCACCTCTGGCGGGCCACCGGATCGGACCTCGCGCGGCGGGTCGCGCTGGAGACCGCCGACTTCATGGTCCGTGAACTGCGCACCGAGCAGGGCGGTTTCGCCTCCGCCCTCGACGCCGACAGCGAGGACCCGGTCAGCGGGAAGCACGTCGAGGGGGCCTACTACGCGTGGACGCCGGCGCAGTTCGCCGAGGTGCTCGGCGAGGACGACGGGGCCCTGGCGCAGGCGTACTTCGGGGTGACGCGGGAGGGCACCTTCGAGCACGGCGCCTCGGTGCTGCAGCTGCCCCAGGACGGCCCCGCCCTCGACGCGGAGCGCCTCGCCGGGATCAAGGAGCGGCTGCTCGCCTCCCGCGCGCGGCGCCCCGCGCCCGGCCGGGACGACAAGGTCGTCGCCGCCTGGAACGGGCTGGCCATCGCGGCGCTCGCCGAGTGCGGGGCGTACTTCGAGCGCCCGGACCTGGTCGAGAGGGCCACCGAGGCCGCCGACCTGCTCGTGCGGGTCCACATGGACGGTTCCGCCCGCCTGGCCCGCACCAGCCGCGACGGCAGGGTCGGTCCCAACGCCGGGGTGCTGGAGGACTACGGCGACGTCGCCGAGGGCTTCCTGGCGCTGGCCTCCGTCACCGGTGAGGGGGTGTGGCTGGAGTTCGCCGGATTCCTCGTGGACCTGGTGATGGCCCGCTTCGCCGCCGAGGACGGCTCGCTCTACGACACCGCGCACGACGCCGAGCGGCTGATCAGGCGACCGCAGGACCCCACCGACACGGCCGCTCCCTCGGGCTGGACGGCCGCCGCCGGGGCGCTGCTCTCGTACGCCGCGCACACCGGTTCGCAGCCCCACCGCACGGCGGCCGAGCGGGCGCTGGGCGTGGTGCACGCCCTCGGGCCGCGCGCCCCGCGCTTCATCGGGCACGGCCTGGCGGTGGCGGAGGCGCTCGTGGACGGGCCGCGCGAGGTGGCCATCGTGGGGCATCCGGACGATCCGGCGCGGGCCGCGCTGCACCGGACCGCGCTGCTGGGGACGGCTCCCGGGGCGGTGGTGGCGGTGGGTCTGCCGCGTGCGGCGGACGGGAGCGGCGGGGAGTTCCCCCTTCTGGCCGAGCGCACACTTGTTCGCGACCTTCCGGCGGCGTACGTGTGCCGACACTTCGTCTGCGCGCGGCCTACGACCGAACTGGTCGAATTGGCGGATCAGTTGGGTGCGGTTCGTCCCTGAAGCACCCGGAGTGCCGTCAATTCCGCTTGTCGTACATCAACTCCGAAACGTGGTTTTTATCTGGGCGGCGCCTCCGCTTCACGTTCCCTGCCTAATCTCATGGCTTCGGGATTCGCCGAGCCGCGCACTGGGGGGTGCGCACGAGGGGGAAGCGGAGGCGGCGGGCCGGGGGGCCCGTGGTCCGCCTCCGGGGGGTTTTCCATCGCCGCCTGGGGTTGCGGCATGTCTGTGGGGGACGGTTTGTACACTTCTGTGTTCATTGCTGCCATTTCTCTGGCGCTCTTCTGGATGGCCGCCTTCACCCTGTGGTGGCAGATGCACGCGTGGCGCACGCCGGAGACGCTCGCGTCGACCCGGTTCGACCGCCCCGACGGCGGCGGCCGGCTGGCCTTCTCGCTGCTCCTGCCCGCCCGCCACGAGCAGGCCGTCCTGGAGCACACGATCGACCGGCTCCTCGAATCGAGCCACACCGACTACGAGATCATCGTGATCGTCGGCCACGACGACCCCGAGACGGCGGCCGTCGCCGAACGCGCCGCCGCCCGCGCGCCCGAACGCGTCCGCGTCGTCACCGACCACCACGAGGCGAAGAACAAGCCGAAGGCCCTCAACACCGCGCTCCCGCACTGCCGGGGCGACATCGTGGGCGTCTTCGACGCCGAGGACCAGGTCCACCCGGAGCTCCTCGCCCACGTCGACCACGCCTTCCGGGCCACCGGGGCGGACGTGGTGCAGGGCGGGGTACAGCTGATCAACTTCCACTCCAGCTGGTACAGCCTGCGCAACTGCCTGGAGTACTTCTTCTGGTTCCGCTCCCGGCTCCACCTGCACGCCGAGAAGGGCTTCATCCCGCTCGGGGGCAACACCGTCTTCGTGCGCACCGAGGTGCTGCGCGAGGCGGGCGGCTGGGACCAGAACTGCCTCGCCGAGGACTGTGACCTGGGCGTGCGGCTCTCCTCCGTCGGCAAGAAGGTGGTCGTCGCCTACGACTGCGACATGGTCACCCGCGAGGAGACGCCGGGCTCGCTGATGAGCCTGCTCAAGCAGCGGACCCGCTGGAACCAGGGCTTCCTCCAGGTCTACCGGAAGAAGGACTGGCGGCAGCTGCCGGGCCGCGGCCAGCGCTGGCTGGCCCGCTACACGCTGATGACCCCCTTCATGCAGGCGGCCTCCGGAGTGATCATCCCGGTGAACTTCGCCGTCGCGGTCTTCCTCGACGTGCCGGTCGGCATCGCGATCATCACCTTCCTGCCCATGATCACAGCGCTGGTGACCTTCGTCTTCGAGATCGTCGGCCTCCACGACTTCGGCCGCCAGTACGGCCTGCGGGTCCGATTCGTGCACTACGTCAAGCTCGTCGTCGGCGGCCCCTTCTACCAGGTGATGCTGGCGGGCGCCGCGATCCGCGCGGTCTGGCGCGAGCAGCGCGGCCGCAACGAGTGGGAACTGACCAGCCACACCGGCGCCCACCTGACCGGGGCGACGGCCTCCACCGCTTCCACCGCGATCCGAGAGGACAGCCACCGGTGACCGCCACCCTGCCCACGGCCACTGATCCCCAGCCTCAGCCCGGACCCGGCGAAGCCTCCGCCGGCGAAGCCTGCGCCACCCTGCCCGTCCGCCCCCGGGCCGGCGCGGGCGCCGCGACCGCGACCGCCACCTCCGCCTCCACCRCAACCTCCGCCTCCACCGCCATCGAGCCCAGAGTCCCCGCCCAGCGCCGCCCCGACGGACCCGGCACCGGCACCGGCCCCGGCACCCGCCCCGGCGGCGGCCTCGGCGTCCGCCCTCCCGCGCCCGCCCGGCCCCTGGTCCGCTTCCGTTCCTCCCGCCCCGACCTGCTGCTCTGCGCCACCCTGCTGCTGGCGATCCTCCTCGTCCAGGGCTGGAACATCACCCACTTCCCCACCCTGAGCGACGACGAGGGCACGTACCTCGCCCAGGCCTGGGCCGTCCAGCAGGGCAAGGGCCTCGCCCACTACACCTACTGGTACGACCACCCTCCGCTGGGCTGGATCCAGGTGGCCGGGCTGACCTACCTGCCCTCCCTCTTCGTGCCCGACTGGATGACGGTCGCGCCGATGCGGCTCTCGATGCTCGCCGTCTCCGGCGCCAGCGCGGTGCTGATCTACGTGCTGGCCCGCCGGCTCTGGCTGCCGCGCTGGGCGGCCGGACTCGCGATGGCCCTCTTCGGGCTCTCCCCGCTCTCCGTCGTGCTCCAGCGGGAGATCTTCCTCGACAACCTCGCCGTGATGTGGATGCTGCTGGCCTTCTGCCTCGCCGCGTCCCCCAGCCGCCACCTCTGGCACCACTTCGGCTCGGGTCTGGCCGCCGCCACCGCCGTCCTGACCAAGGAGACGATGCTGGTGGTGCTCCCGGCGCTGCTGGTGACGATGTGGCGCCACAGCCACCGCGACACCCGCAAGTTCGCCGTCACCGGAGCCGTCACCGCCTGCGCCCTGATCGGGCTCTCGTACCCGCTGTACGCCCTGCTCAACGGCGAACTGCTGCCCGGCGCCGGACACGTCTCCCTCATCGACGGCATCACCTACCAGATGGGCCGCCCCGGCTCCGGATTCATCCTCGACCCCGGCTCCGGCTCGTACGGCGTGTTCCGGTCCTGGCTCTACTACGACACCGTCCTGCCGCTCGGCGGGCTCGCCGGCGCCGTCCTGCTGCTGGCCACCACCCGCTGGTCGGTCACCGCGCGGGCCCTGGCCGGACCGGCCCTGGCCGCCGTGCTCCTCGCGCTCGTCGCACTGCGGCCCTCCGGCTACCTGCCCGCCATGTACGTCATCCAGGCCCTGCCCTTCCTCGCCCTGGTCCTCGCCGCGGCGGCGGCCAGCGTCACCCACGCCGTCCTGCGCCGCCGCAGCACCCCGGGGGAGCGCCGCGCCCTGGTGTGCGCGCGCTGGGCGCTGACCGTCGTCCTCGCCGCCTCCGCCGCCGTCTACGTCCTGCCGCGCTGGTACGACGGCAACCGCACCGCCCTCACCGTCGACGCGAACGCCCCCTACCGGCAGGCCGCCGCGTGGCTCGCCGCGGTCGCCGAACCGGCGAACACCCGCGTCCTCGTGGACGACGCCCTGTGGCTCGACGCTGTTCACCACGGTTTTGCACCCGGAACGGGCGCCATCTGGTTCTACAAGGCGGACCTCGACCCGGCCGTCACCAGGACCCTGCCGCGCGGCTGGCGGGACATCGACTACGTCGTCTCCTCGCCCACCGTGCGTCGTGATGCGGCGGACCTGCCCAACGTGAAGGCTGCACTGGAGCATTCGACCGCGGTCGCCGTCTTCGGTACGGGCGAGGACCGTGTCGAGATCCGCCGCACCGACCGCGAGAGTGGGAGCTGAACCACCATGAGCGAGGACCTGTGGCCCCCGCGCGCCCTGGACGCGCCGGAGGCCGTCGCGGGGCGGGCGCCCGCCCCCGGCAGCGTCACCGTGATCATCCCGACCTTCAACGAGGCGGCGAACGTGGAGGAGGTGCTGAGCAGGCTCCGCAGCTCGCTGCCCGCCGGCCCGCCCTGCGAGGTGCTCTTCGTCGACGACTCCACCGACGACACGCCGGCCGTGATCGAGAAGGCCGCCGCGGACTGCCCCTTCCCGGTGGCGGTCCTGCACCGGCAGGTCGCCGAGGGCGGCCTCGGCGGGGCCGTCGTCGAGGGCGTCAAGCGGGCCGGCTCCGAGTGGATCGTCGTCATGGACGCCGACCTCCAGCACCCTCCCCACCTCGTCCCCGAACTGGTCGGCGAGGGCACCCGCACCGGCGCCGACCTGGTCGTCGCCTCCCGCTACATCGCCGGCGGCAGCCGGGCGGGCCTCGCCGGCAGCTACCGCGTCGCCGTTTCGCGCGGTGCGACCTGGCTGGCCAAAGGCCTCTTCCCGCGCGCCCTGCGCGGGATCAGCGACCCGATGAGCGGCTTCTTCGCGATGCGCCGCTCCGCGGTGAGCGCCGACGCCCTCAAGCCCCTCGGCTACAAGATCCTGCTGGAACTGGCCGTCCGCTGCCGCCCCGCGAAGACCGCCGAGATCCCCTTCGTCTTCCAGGACCGCTTCGCCGGGGAGTCCAAGTCCGGTGCCCGCGAAGGGATCCGCTTCCTCGCGCACCTGGCCGCCCTGCGCTCCGCGAGCCCGCTCGCCCGGATGATCGGCTTCGGCCTGATCGGCCTCTCCGGCTTCGCCCCGAACCTGCTGGCCCTGTGGCTACTGACCCACGCCGGGGTGCAGTACCTGGCCGCCGAGGTCCTCGCCAACCAGGCCGGGGTGCTGTGGAACTTCCTCCTCATCGAGACCCTGCTCTTCCGTGACCGCCGCCGCCACCGCCACTGGGCGGACCGGATCGGCCGCTTCGCCCTCCTGGCCAACGCCGACCTGCTCCTGCGGATCCCGCTCATCGCGCTGTTCGTCGCCCGGCTCGGCCTCGGCGTCCTGCCCGCGACGGCCCTCGCGCTCGTGACCACCTTCGTGCTGCGCTTCGCCGCCACCGAAGCCCTCGTCTACCTGCCGCGCGGGCCACGTGCGGCGGCCTCACCCAGGAGTTGAGCCGCACCGAAAGGACACCCCGCATGCAGAGGAAGATCCGACGGAGGTCAGGGCGCCGGGCCGCCCTCCTCGCCGTCGGGGCGATGACCGCCGGCCTGCTGCTCACCGCACCACAGCAGGCCACGGCCGGACCGCCCAACCTGCTCACCAACCCCGGTTTCGAGACCGCCGGACCGGCCGGCGCCGACATGCCCTCCTGCTGGGAGAAGTCCGGCTGGGGCGACAACGACTTCACCTTCGCCACCGTCGCCGACGCGCACGGCGGCACCAAGGCCATGAAGGTCTCCCTCACCCGCCGCGTCGACGGCGACCGCAAGGCCCTGGTCACCGAGAACGCCACCTGCGCCCCCACCGTCACACCGGGCAGGCAGTACGACCTGTCCGCCTGGTACAAGTCGAACACCCCCGACGTCTCCGTGACCGTCTTCCGCCACGACACCACCGCCGGCTGGCAGTACTGGACCGACCTGCAGAACCCGCCGGTCAGCGCCGCGTGGGCGCGCACGCAGGTCCGTACGCCCACCGTCCCGCCGAACACCGACAAGATCACCTGGGGGCTTTCTGTCTACGGCGTCGGCACCCTCACCAGCGACGACTACGCGGTGGAGGAGGCCGGGGCCGTCCCTCCCCAGCCCGCCTGCACGGGCACGCCCGACCAGTGCGCCAAGGGCACGTGGGAGGTGATGGCCGCCCAGAACCCGGTCCGCTCGATGCACGCCGTGGTCCTCAGGAACGGCAAGGTGCTCCTGATCGCGGGATCGGGCAACGACATATCCCAGTTCAACGCCGGGACCTTCACCTCCGCCGTGTACGACCCGGTGGCCGGCTCGGTCAGGACGATCCCGACGCCGGTGGACATGTTCTGCTCCGGCCACGTGCAACTGGCGGACGGCCGGGTGCTGGTGATGAGCGGCAACAAGGGCTACCCGTCCGCCGACGGCAAGATCGGCTACCAGGGGCTGAAGGACTCGTACGTCTTCGACCCGGCGACCGAGACGTACACGAAGACCAACGACATGAACGGCGGCCACTGGTACCCGTCCGCCACGATCCTCGGCAACGGCGACGTGATCACCTTCGGCGGTCTGAAGGAGGACTCCACCGGCAACGTCACGGCGGAGAAGTTCTCGGCGGCGCAGGGCAGGTGGCTGCCGATGAACCAGGTCAACCAGACCTGGTCGTACTGGGGCCTGTACCCCTCGATGATCCTCATGCAGGACGGCCGGCTCTTCTACTCCGGCAGCCACACCTTCGGCAACGGCACCGCCGGATCCGGCTCCTCGATCTACGACTACGACGCCAACACCGTCACCGACGTGCCCGGACTGCGCGGTAAGGACGCGCGCGACGAGTCGGCGAGCGTGCTGCTGCCCCCGGCCCAGGACCAGCGGGTGCTGACCGTCGGCGGCGGCAACAACGAGACCAACCCGCCCGCGAACCGTCTCACCGACATCATCGACCTCAAGAAGCCGAGCCCCGGATACACCGCGGGCCCCGACCTCCCGCAGGGCCTCGTCGACGTGGGCGCCGGCAAGCGCCCGCAGACCGGCGCCGAGGGCAAGATGTACGTGTCCGCCGTGCTGCTGCCCGACGGCAAGGTGCTGGAGACCGGCGGCGGGCTGCACGACCGGGCCGACCCGGTCTTCGAGGCCTCCTTCTTCGACCCGGCGAACAACACCTACCAGCCGGGCCTGGCCACCGACCCGATCCCGCGCACCTACCACTCGGGCGCCTTCCTGCTGCCCGACGGCCGGGTCATGTCGGTCGGGGACAACCCGGGCAACGGCACGTACAACCACGCGGTGTCGATCTACACCCCGCCGTACCTCTTCAAGGGCCCGCGCCCCCGGCTGACCTCGGTGATCGACACCGAGTGGGTCTACGGCGACACGCAGCGGATCACCGTGGACCGGCCGATCGCCAAGGCGGAACTGATCCGCCCGGCGGCCGTCACCCACTCCTCCGACCCCAACCAGCGGTTCGTGGACCTGCCCATGACCGTCGTCAACAACACCACCATCGACCTCAACGTCACCAGCAACCCCAACCTGGCGCCGCCCGGCTGGTACATGCTCTTCGGCGTCGACGCGAACGGCGTCCCCTCGGTCGCGACCTGGGTCCACCTCGGCGGAGCCCCGGCGCTCGCGGCCGCGCAGGGGCGGCGACCGAGCGCCCACGAGCACTCCTTCGCGGACGAACTGGCCGCCCCGAAGCCCAACCCCCAGCAGCGCGACGCCGCCCCGGTGGCCCCGACCGTGGCCGGCTGCGACCGCCACTACGGCACGGCGAGCCTGTGCGTCCCGGCGAACTTCCCGGCGGAGGTGGAGAAGACCACCCGGGCGCGCTGCGACTGGCTGGCCTCCCACCTGTTCCCCCGGCGGATGAAGATCAACGGCAGCGATCCGCTGCGCCTGGACCCCGACGGCGACGGTCAGGCCTGCTAGCAGGCCCCGCCTGCCGGTCCCGGCCCGGCAGGCCCCGCCCCCGTACCGGCCCGGTACGGGGGGCGGGGCCTGCGCCGTCGCCCGGAATGCGGGACCCGGTCCGCCGTGCGATAACGGCACCATGAAGCAGCTCCCGACGGCCACGGCCGCAGAAATCAAGATCAGCTTCGTCGGAGCGGAGGCCGGGACCGCGTTCGACGCGCTGGAGCTCGACCGCGAGGAGGGCCGCTCGCGGGCCGTCCACTTCTGGGACCGGCCGGTGAAGTCGGCCGGCGGCGCGATCGGGCTGCCCCTGCTGGACCGGGGGCTCGTCCTGCGCCTGCGCCGGGACGAGGCCGGACCGGGGTCCAAACACAAGGCGGACCTGACCGTCAAACTGCGCCCGTGCACCCCGCTGCCGCAGCCCTGGCGGGAGGAGCGCGAGGAGGAGCACTGGGAGTACCGGATCGAGGAGGACCGGGCCGGGCCCGATTTCGGCCCCGTCCTGGCGGCCTCGCTGGAGGCCGGCCGGGAGTTCGACGAGGCCCTCGACACCGAACGGGGCTCCCTCGGCGATCTGGTCACCAAGCCGCAACTGGAACTGCTGGAGGCGGCCGACGCGGACGGGGAGGACCTCGACGCCCTGACGGCGCTGGGCCCGGTGCACGCCGTCAAGTGGAAGCAGGACTGGGACGGGCTGCCCGGATCCGTGTCGATCGAGGAGTGGACCACCGACGGCGGACTGCGGTTCCTGGAGGTGTCGGTCCGCGCGGACGTCGCCGACGCGCCCCGGGTCCAGGACCTGCTCGGGGACGGCCTGCGCGACCGCGGCCTCACCCCGCCGCGGACGGGCGAGACGAAGACCCGGGCCGTACTGACCGCCCTCGCCCGCGACCTCCTGCACTGACCCGCCGCGCCGACCCGCCGCGCCGACCCGCCGCGCCGACCCGCCGCACTGACCCGCCGCGCCGACCCGCCGCGCCGACCGCCGTGCCGGGGACGGTGTCGCCCCCGGCAGGCCGTCAGCCCCGGTGCGAGTAGGCGGCCAGGGAGATGCCGACGTAGTGGGCCACGAAGGCCGCCAGCGTCAGGGAGTGGAAGACCTCGTGGAAACCGAAGAACCGCGGAGAGGGGTTGGGCCGCTTGATGCCGTAGATCACGCCGCCCACGCTGTAGAGCAGGCCGCCCACGACCACCAGCACCAGGACCGTGATGCCGCCGGTGCGCAGGAAGTCGGGCAGGAAGAAGACCGCGGCCCAGCCCATCGCGATGTAGCAGGGGGTGTAGAGCCAGCGCGGTGCGCCGACCCAGAAGACGCGGAACGCGATCCCGGCCGCCGCCGCGAGCCACACCGCCCACAGCAGGGTCCGCCCGGTGGAGTCCGGCAGGAGCAGGACGGTGAGCGGGGTGTAGGTGCCCGCGATGATCAGGAAGATGTTGGCGTGGTCGAGGCGGCGCAGGATCGCTTCGCCGCGCGGCCCCCAGGTACCGCGGTGGTAGACGGCGCTGACGCCGAAGAGCAGGCAGGCCGTGAGCACGTACACTCCGCAGGCCACGCGTGCCCGGGTGGAGTCGGTGAAGGCCATCAGCACCAGGCCCGCGACCACCACGGCGGGGAACATTCCGGTGTGCAGCCAGCCCCGCATCAGGGGCTTGGCCTCGGTCTCCACCCCCGGCGCTGCCGGTGAGGCCGCTACGGCGGCGGCGTCAGAAGTCATGACCGACATGCTACCTACGGGTCCGTAGGTTCCCGGTAGCGCTCTTTACGGAAGATTGACGGACGTGTCGATGCTCACGTGAGAGGCCCTCTGGACATATGCGCACATCCACCGGATGATCAGATGAGTGCGGTCGGCACCGGATGAGCGGAGCGCGAAGCATCCGGGTCGCAGCCCCCACGGGGCATACACCAAACAAACCCCTCAACAAGGAGCAATCGTGGCGCGCGACAACGCGGCTCCCACTTCCGGTTCGACACTCCCCACCGATCACGCAGAGCTGGTCTCCTGGGTGGACGAGATCGCAGCCCTCACCCAGCCGGACCGCGTCGTCTGGTGCGACGGCTCCGAGGCCGAGTACGAGCGCCTGTGCGAGGAGCTCGTCTCCAAGGGAACGTTCAAGAAGCTGGACGAGGCCAAGCGCCCGAACTCCTACTACGCCGCCTCCGACCCCTCCGACGTCGCGCGTGTCGAGGACCGGACCTTCATCTGCTCCGAGAAGGCGGAGGACGCGGGCCCCACGAACCACTGGAAGGCCCCTTCCGAGATGAAGGAGATCTTCTCGGGCGAGCAGGGCATATTCCGCGGCTCCATGAAGGGCCGCACGATGTACGTCGTGCCCTTCTGCATGGGCCCCCTCGGCTCCGAGCTCTCCGCGATCGGCGTCGAGATCACCGACTCCGCCTACGTCGCGGTCGCCATGCGCACCATGACCCGCATGGGCAAGGCCGTCCTCGACGAGCTCGGCACCGACGGCTTCTTCGTCAAGGCCGTCCACACCCTCGGCGCTCCGCTCGCCGAGGGCCAGGAAGACGTGCCGTGGCCGTGCAACACGACCAAGTACATCTCGCACTTCCCCGAGACCCGCGAGATCTGGTCCTTCGGCTCCGGCTACGGCGGCAACGCCCTGCTCGGCAAGAAGTGCTACGCGCTGCGCATCGCCTCCGTCATGGCGCGTGACGAGGGCTGGCTCGCCGAGCACATGCTGGTCCTCAAGCTCACCCCGCCGCAGGGCGAGGCTGAGGCCCCCAAGTACATCGCGGCCGCGTTCCCGTCCGCCTGCGGCAAGACCAACCTCGCCATGCTGGAGCCGACCATCCCCGGCTGGACGGTCGAGACCATCGGCGACGACATCGCCTGGATGCGCTTCGGCGAGGACGGCCGCCTCTACGCGATCAACCCCGAGGCCGGCTTCTTCGGCGTCGCCCCCGGCACCGGCGAGCACACCAACGCCAACGCCATGAAGACCATGTACGCCAACACCGTCTTCACCAACGTCGCGCTCACCCCCGACGGCTCCGACGTCTGGTGGGAGGGCATGACCGAAGAGGCGCCCGCGCACCTCATCGACTGGAAGGGCAACGCCTGGACCCCGGAGTCCGGGACCCCGGCCGCGCACCCCAACGCCCGCTTCGCCGTCCCGGCGTCGCAGTGCCCGACGATCGCCCCCGAGTGGGAGGACCCCAAGGGCGTCCCGATCTCCGCGATCCTCTTCGGCGGCCGTCGCGCCTCCGCCGTCCCGCTGGTCACCGAGTCCTTCGACTGGAACCACGGCGTCTTCATCGGCTCGAACATCGCCTCCGAGAAGACCGCCGCCGCCGAGGGCAAGGTCGGCGAACTGCGCCGCGACCCCTTCGCCATGCTGCCCTTCTGCGGCTACAACATGGGCGACTACATGGCCCACTGGGTCAAGGTCGCGGCCGACAAGGACCAGGCCAAGCTCCCGAAGATCTACTACGTGAACTGGTTCCGCAAGAACGACGCGGGCAAGTTCGTGTGGCCCGGCTTCGGCGAGAACAGCCGCGTCCTGAAGTGGATCGTCGGCCGCCTCGACGGCACCGCCGAGGGCGTGGAGACCCCCATCGGCATCCTGCCGACCAAGGACTCCCTCGACCTGGACGGCCTCGACCTCCCGGCCGAGGACCTGGACTTCCTCCTCACGGTCGACAAGGAGGTCTGGCGCGAGGAGGCCGCGCTGGTCCCCGAGCACCTGAACACCTACGGCGACCACACCCCCAAGGAGCTGTGGGACCAGTACCACGCGCTCGTCGAGCGCCTGGGCTAGTCCCCGGCCCCACCCCCCCAGAACCGAGGCCGGCTGTCCCCGGCCGAGGACCGACGCGGGATTCCCCGACCTAGGGCTCCCTGCGACCTTCCAAATAGGTCGTGTGCGTCTGCTGACGGCGGGCTTCCACATCGTGGAGGCCCGCCGTCACGCGTTCCGCCTCCTCGAACAGCACCGACAGCTGCCGCTCCAGGTGCCGCTCCGGAGATTCCCCGCCGGGCGTCAGCCGGGTCCACCAGCGGGTCCGGTTGTACGTGTCCACGCACTCCGGCACGTCCAGCCGGATCGCCCGCGACAGCGTGTGCACCGCCTCCGGCTCCGTGGCCAGCACGTCCGCCACCCAGCCCGGATCGAGCAGCGCCGCGTACAGGTCCAGCAGCTCGCTCAGCTTGCCCTCGGCGGCCGGCGGCAGCTCCACCTCCGCCACGTACTCCCGCAGCCGGCCCAGGTCCTCCCGTACGATGCCCAACTGCTCGGCCGGATCCGGGAAGTACGGGGTGTCGATCCGCGCCGGCGGGGCGATCAGGGCGCCCGCCGCGTACAGGCCCGCGACCACCACGGGCCAGTACGCACCCGCCACCCCGGCCAGCGTCAGCCCCAGCCCGACGAGCCCGCCGACGCCGCCGGCCAGGTTCTTGCCCGACTCCAGGTACCCGAGCACCCGGGCCCCGGCCGACGCGCCGCCGGACGCCCTACTGGTAGCCACGGATCTCCTCGAAGGCCCCGTCCAGCGAACCGTTCCCGTCGGTGGCGTCGAAGAGACGGCCGCCGGTCAGCTCCGTGATGTGCGTGAGCTCCTTGCGGTCCGAGTCCCCGAACAGCACCGCGAAGACGGGAGTGTGCTTCTGCCCTTCCGGCAGCCCCGCGTAGAAGGAGTCGAAGTCCTGCACCTTGTCCCCGCTCTGCCCGTCCGTCATGAGCACGATCGAGGTGAACGCGTCGGCGTTCCCCTGCCCCAGGTGCTGGTACGCGGCCTTCAGACTCCCGTACACGGCCGTGCCCCCCTCCGGTCGGAGGGACCCCACGTCACCCCGGATCGCCTCCAGGGCCGGCCCCGGGTTCCCCGGTTCGACGACGTGCGTCAGCACCTGCTTCACCTTGTCACCGAAGGGCAGCAGAGTCACCTCCTCGCGGTCCCTGAACCGCTCGCCCGTCCCCGAACTCCCGCTCCCCGTAAGGTCGGTGAGCGCCGACTTCAGCCGGCCGATCCGGTCCTGCTCCGCCATGGAACCCGAGGTGTCCAGCACGTACACCGTGCGCGACGGCCGGCGCAGCTCGTTCTCGTACGAGGCCAGCAGGCCGTCCGCCACCGACCGCGAGCCCGGGAACGGCAGCTCGCGCCGCCGCTCCCCGTCCAGCCCGGCCGCCGGGGTCACCCCGGCCGCCACCGGCCGCCGGAAGGTCTTCTCCGTGATGGCCTTCTGCGCGGCGTCGCCCCGCAGGTAATCCGTCAGCAGCCGGCCCGACTCGCGCGCGCCGGACGGGGCCGAGGTCAGCAGCGTCAGCGGATAGTGCGCCGTCACCACCCCGTCCTTCGGCCGGATCACCGTCAGCGGTTCCTTCGCCCGGTCGTTCATCGACAGCAGCACCGACTCGTAGTTGACCAGCGCGTCCACGTCGCCGCGCTTGGCGTACGCCGTCACCAGCCAGCCCGAGGAACCCGAGGTCAGCTTCTGCCCCTTGAAGAACTCCCGCAGCCGCGGCTGCGCCGTGCGCACGTCGGCGTCGGTCAGCGCCGACTGCGCGCCCGACAGGCCCGAGGCCACCGACACCAGCGCGGAGAAACCGGAGTTGGAGTGCACCGGATCCGTCATCCCGTACGTCAGCTTCCCGGCGGCGACGGCCTCCTCGACCGCCGACCAGGTCACCTCCTGCGGCTTCCAGCCCAGCCGGGCCAGCGCCTGCGGCTTCACCCCGACCGCCACCGGCGAGGACATCACCGGCGTCTCGTTGGCCAGTTTCGACGCCGCCTCCGGGCGCAGCCGCAGGTAGTCGTTGGACGAGAGCCAGATCGCGTCGTACTTGCCGTCCGCCTTGCCGGAGGCCACCTGCTCCGCCGCGTCCAGCGTCCCCGACCAGGTGAAGTCGACCGAGACGCCGGTCGCCGCCTTCGCCGCCTTCAGCACCGGCTCCATGTCGGTGAGCTCGCTGGAGGCCAGCACCCGCAGCCTGCCCTCCTTGTACTCCTGCTGCTTCGGCCCGCCGCCCGAGGACCCCGACGACTCCGACGACCCCGAGGACCCCGAACCGCCGGAAGCCGCCGACGGGCCGCCGGAGGTGCAGCCGGCCGCCCCCAGCAGCGTCGCGGCCAGGGCCACGGCCGCCATCAGCCGCGCGCGCGTGCGCGCCGTACGCGGGCTCATCGCTCCCCGCCTTCCAGGGCGCCCGCGGTCCGCGTCCGGGCCAGGTGGGCCGAAGCCGACCGGAGCTCGCCCGTCAGGGACTCCACCGTCGCCGCCATGTTCTCCGTGGCCTGCACCTTGAAGGAGTCGATCGCGTCGAGGGTCTTGTAGATCTGCGCGAACGCCGTCCGCAGCGTCTCCGCCCCCACCGCCGGGTCCGCCGCGATCCGCTGGATCTCCCCGCTCTGGGTGGCCAGCATCTCCGCGTTCCCCCGGATCAGCTCCTCCGTCGTCCCCTTCAGCGCGTTGACCTGCTCGACCACCGTGCGCTGGTGGTCCAGTGCCGCGGCCAGCATCACCGCGATCCGCAGCGCCGACACCGTGGTCGTCGCGGCCCGGTCGACGCCCTTGATCAGCTCGTCGTTGTTGCGCCGCACCACGTCCATCGCCAGATAGCCCTGGGCGCAGACCGCCAGCTGCGTCAGCAGGTCCTGGTGTTTCTGCCGCACCGGGAACAGCACGTCCGCGCGCATCGAGTCCGCGGCGTGCGGATCCGTCCGCTCCGTCTCGGCGATCCGCTGTTCGACGGCGGCGTCCAGCGCCTCCGTGAGCACCGCGTGTTCCTGGAGCCTGCCCATGGTCTCCCACAGCCGGGCCCGCTCGGTGTGCAGGGCCGCGTTGTCGCGGCGCAGCTCGTCCTGACCGCCGCGCAGCGCGCCGACGATCCGGTTGAGGGTGGCCTGCGAGGAGGCGTACTTGGCCACGTGGTCGCGCAGCCGGTTCCCGCCGGGCAGCCTGGCGAGCAGCCGGCGCGCCCCCTTGGCGGGCCCGTCCCGCGGATCGAGGTCCTCGACGGTGCGCCGCAGCTCGACGAGCGAGCCGGCGACCCGGCCCTGTGCGTCGCCGCCCTCGGCGCCGAGCGAGCGCACGGCCCGGTCCAGCATCCGGTTCGACTGCTGGGCGGCGTCGCGCATGTCGGCCGACCCCAGCGCGGCGATCTCGCCGATCCGGGTGGCGAACTCGGGGGAGCGGACGTCGATCGCGGCGAGCAGGCCGACGTACTCCCCGGCCCGGCGGCTCATCTCCTCCCGCACCCCGTCCTCCAGCGGGACCAGCCCGGAGGCCTGCTCCCGGCGGACGGGGGCGACGGGCTCCGGTGCCGTGAGGACGAGCGGGGCGTCCTCGGGCGGTGTCAGTGTCATGGCGTGTCCCCCTGCCCCTTGGCGCGTGCGGCCAGCGCCATCAGGACCTTGACGGTCGGTGCGCCGACCTGGCGGATCCCGGTCAGCCCCGGATTGAGGTAGCCCGGGTACGGCGCGGTCGCGGTGGTGAACTCGGCGACGCCCTCCTGCGGGCGGAAGCCGTGGCGTACGGCCAGCTCGCGCAGCTTCGGATCGGTGGCGAGGAGGGTGCCGAGCTCCTTGGCCTTCTCGCTGATCGGTACGAAGGTGTGCGGGGAGTTGACGGTGGTGTCCGGGTACAGCACGACCATGTTGGCGGCCTCCCCGGTGGCCTGCTTCTGGATCAGGAGCGAGGCCACCTGGGACTCGTAGGCGAGGATCAGCGGCTCGCCGCTGCCGCTGATGAACGCCCGGAAGGGGTCGTCGGTGCTGGGCTCCAGCGCTCCCTGGACCGAGATCAGCTTGCGGAGCAGGGGCGCGGTACGGGCGATCCCGGCGTCGTCGGAGACGACGGTGCCGCTGTTGGCGACGTTGGAGGTGGCGGCGATGAACAGGGCGCCGGAATTGGAGGTGGCGGGGTCGGTGGTCCTGATGAAGACCCGTCCGGCCAGCTCGGTGAAGGCGTTCGCCCCCGTCAGCTGCTGCCAGTTGCGGTCCTCCTCGGCGGCCTTCAGGTAGGGCTCCATCAGCAGGGTGCCGGAGTTCTTCCCCGACATCCTCACGAGCCCGTTGTCGGCGAGCACCTTGGCCGCGTTGGCGCGGGCGATGACGACGAGGGGGGAGAAGAAGGGCTTGGTGGTCTGTGCGCCCTTGACCCCGGCCGCGGCCTCGATCTCCTGCGCCGGCTCACTGCTGCTGGGGAAGGCGAAGTCGTACTCCTTGAGGGCGAGCTGGTCCATGGCCCAGGAGCCCGATGTTTCGGTCTTGACGGTGTAGCCCTTGGCCGCGAGGGCCTTGGTGACGTCGGGGTCGCGGAAGAACTCGGACTTCTCCGACCCGATGACGCCGCGCACGCTCTTCGTTGGCGTGCGGTCTGGCCCTTGGCCCCCGATGACGATGACGGCGATCACGCCGCCGATCAGGAGGACCGCCAGAGCGATTCCCAGGATGCGTCTCACGGGTGCAGCGTGCTCGCGGAAACCCACATTCCGCGGCGGGTCCGGTGAACGCAGGGTGGCCAGGCGGTCCCACTTCGAAATGCTGTGTGGGCCCGCGGGTGCTGGTGGGCCGGGCGGGGGCCGAGGAGGATCGTGCCATGGGCGTGAGCGCGTTGAAGTGGCAGGGCTGGCTCGTCGGCCTGGTGGGACTGGCGGGCCTGCTGGTGTTCGCCCCACTGGGCCTCTACGTATGGGCCAGCGGCGGCGACGGCCCCGCCGTGGCGCCGCCCCCGCCGGACGTCCGGGTCACCGCCTGCCGCGTCGACCCGGCGAGCCGTCGCGTGGTGGCGTCGGTGGAGGCACGGGGCACGGGCTCGTACGTCGTCACGGTCGAGTTCCGCGACCGCGAACCCCCCGCCCCCGACGCCCGCACGGCCCGCGCCCTGATCGGAGTCCCGGGCCTCAGCCCGGCCGCCCCGGCCCAGTCCGAGGCCATCGGTCCGGTCTGGCCCCCGTCCACGGGCCCGTGGTGCGGGATCGCCGGGGTGGCGCCCGCACCTCCGTCCCGCTGAGCCCCGGGCGGTCGGATCCCGTTTCTCCGTGCGACCCCCAATTGCTATCGTCTCGGGGGTCGTTCAGGGAGCCCAGGGGGAAACATGTCGGATCCGTCGCAGCCGCCGGCCTCGGTGCCCGCGCTTCAGCCCCCCACGGGGCCTTCGCGGGCCAAGCTCTGGGCGGCCGGGGCCGCCGTGGTGAGTGCCATCGCCGGTGTGGCGAGCGCGATCGCCGCCTTCTCCGGCAACCCGACGGCTCCGGCGGCCGTCGCACCCCCCACCGGGGTCTCCCTCCCGGCGCCGCAGACCGGTTCGGGTCCGGCCGCGGGGGGCACGGGTGCGGGTGGCACGGGTACGGGTACGGGTGCGGGTGCTGCCCCCGCCTCCGTCCGGTGGTCGGGCAAGATCGTCCTCGGCCTGGAGGGCATCGACCTGACCCAGAACCCGCCCCGCAGGGGCGACGGTTCCACCTTCGGCTACCGGCCGGCCGCCGCCCGCAGCGGGTCCAGCTCGATGACGGTCAAGGGCACCGCCGCCCTCTGGACGGACGCCTCGGCGCCGACGCCGCAGGGCTGCAAGGACCTCCTGGCCACGCAGTCACGCTCCGAGGTCGTCGTGGCCGAGGGCGACAGCGTCTGCCTCGTGAACGAGAAGTCCCCGATCGCCGTCCTGAAGGTCACCGCGACCCGCTACGACGAGGGCACCTACGGCCTGATCGAAGGCGAACTGACGACCTGGAACCTTCGCGGGACCGGCTGATCGCCGAGTCGGCCCCGGGTGTGTGGCACCCGGTCCGGAGCCTCCGCGGCCCCGGACCGGGGCCGTCAGTGGGCGCCGGCCAGGTCGACGGAGTCGAGGGCGGCGGCGTGCGCGTCCATGCGCTCGGCGGCGAGGATCGCGGCGGCGGTGTCGGCGCGGGACGCGGCGACGAGGAGGGCGCGGGCGGCGAGGTCGTGGGCGCGCCGGTGCAGCACCGCCGGGTCCTCGTCGGAGGCCCCGGCGGCGCGGGCGGGGCGGGCCCCGCGCAGACGGGTCACCTGGGCGGCGATCTGCTCGGCGGCCTCGCCGAGCGCGAGCTCGTCGGTCAGGGTGAGCAGGGCCGACAGGTGTCCCGCGAGCTGGATGTCCAGCTCCTCGCCACGGCTGCGGCGCGGGTAGTCGGATGCGCCGTGGTGGCCGCCCTCGCGATGGCGGACGACCGGCTTCGTGCGGATCGGCTCGTACATGAGGAGGCCTCCTGCTGGGTCAGGAGACCATCCTACATTGGAACCGGTCTAAAGTTGAGTTGAATCCTGGTGGAGTGTGGCTGGAACGCCCCCGGGAGTGCTCCGCCGGGGGCGCCCCGCCTCTCTGCGGCCGGCCCCCGCGGCCGGCTGTTCTACGGCTGGCTGTATCCGTCCAGGAAGTTGCCGATCCGGGTGACCGCGTCCGCGAGGTCCTTCGCGTTGGGCAGCGTCACGATGCGGAAGTGGTCGGGCTCGGGCCAGTTGAAGCCCGTGCCGTGCACGACCATGATCTTTTCGGCTCGCAGCAGGTCGAGGACCATCTGCCGGTCGTCCTTGATCTTGTAGACGGACGGGTCGAGCCGCGGGAAGGCGTAGAGCGCCCCCTTCGGCTTCACGCAGGTGACGCCCGGGATCTGGGTGAGCAGGTCGTACGCGACGTTGCGCTGTTCCAGGATCCGGCCGCCCGGCAGGACCAGGTCGTTGATCGACTGCCGGCCGCCGAGGGCGGTGGCGACGGCGTGCTGGGACGGCATGTTCGCGCACAGGCGCATGTTGGCGAGGATCGTCAGGCCCTCGATGTACGAGGCGGCGTGCTTCTTCGGGCCGCAGACGGCCATCCAGCCGGCCCGGTAGCCCGCGACGCGGTAGTTCTTCGACAGTCCGTTGAAGGTCAGCGTCAGCAGGTCGGGGGCGATCGCGGCGGTGTTGGTGTGGGTGGTGCCGTCGTAGAGGATCCGGTCGTAGATCTCGTCGGAGCAGACGACCAGGTTGTGGCGGCGCGCGATGTCCGTCAGCCCGCGGAGCATCTCGTCGTCGTAGACGGCGCCGGTCGGGTTGTTCGGGTTGATGATCACGATGGCGCGGGTGCGGTCGGTGATCTTGCGCTCGATGTCGGCGAGGTCGGGCATCCAGTCGGACTGCTCGTCGCACCGGTAGTGCACGGCGGTGCCGCCGGCCAGGCTCACGGAGGCGGTCCACAGCGGGTAGTCCGGGGCCGGGACCAGCACCTCGTCGCCGTCGTCGAGCAGCGCCTGCATCGACATCTGGATCAGCTCGGAGACGCCGTTGCCGAGGTAGATGTCCTCGACGTCCAGGTCGATGCCCTTGGTCTGGTAGTGCTGCATGACCGCACGGCGCGCCGACAGCAGCCCCTTCGCGTCCCCGTAGCCGTGGGCGTTGCCCAGGTTGCGGAGCATGTCCTCAAGGATCTCCGGCGGGCACTCGAAGCCGAAGGCCGCGGGGTTGCCGGTGTTGAGCTTGAGGATGCGATGACCTGCAGCTTCGAGCCGCATCGCCTCTTCGAGGACGGGGCCGCGGATCTCGTAGCAGACATTGGCGAGTTTCGTTGACTGGATCACCTGCATGACGGGAGCTTACGGGCCCCCGCGGCCGCCCGCTTGGTCATTTCGGCCGAACGTGGTGTAAGGAAATGTCCCGTTTCGCGCGATGGGTGGGTGGTGGCCCGGTCCACCCTTTGAAACGGCGGCGCGCCGCCTCCGTGACCTGCGGAATGAGTGGGGGCCGGGCCGGGGGCGGCGCAGGTGTTGCGCTCGTCACTTGAGGCGGGTTCTAGTGGGGCTGCGGCCGGGGTCGGGCGGTTGACGCGACGGCGGGTGCGAGGGCCGACGGAACGGCCGGTGCGAGTGGTGCGAGTGGAGGGGTGGAAGTCGTGGGGGATGCGGTGGGCGGGTCCGGGGGAGGGGCCGGGGGACGGGCGGTCGGGGGTGTGCCTGAGGGGCGGCGCGGGGGTGCCGGGGCGCCCGACGCGGCGTCCGTGTTCCGGTTCGCCACGGAGCTCTGCGCCTGGGTGGCCACCCCCTGGGCCCTGGCCGGTTGGTCGGCCTGGGCGGCGGCGGGCTCCGTGGTCGTGCTGATCGGCCTGCCGACCCTCTTCGCCACGCCCGGCGACAAGACCCAGGTGATCGTTCCGGTGCCGGGCGCGGTGACGGTGGCCCTGGTGCTGCTCCAGCTGGTGGCGGCGGTCGCGGCCGCCTGGGCGGCCTGGCCGGCCTGGGCGGCGGTGACCGTGACGGCCCTGGCGACGACCTGCCTGGTCACGGAGCGCAGGCGCTGGGGGCGGCTGCTGGGGGGCTCGGGGGGCTAGGGGGGCTTCGCGTGCTGGGTGGGGTCGGGGGTGGGCGGGTGCTCCCCCGGTCCGGGTCGGAAGAGTGCTGGGGGCGTCCCACCAGTCCACTGTCCTTCCGTGTCGGGCCGGTCCCTCAAGGGCGCTCCTTCGTCGCGTCGCTTCGCGATGGCCTTCGGCCACCCTTGACCGACCGTCCCGCCACGGAATGCCAAAGACTGTCGGGAAGCCCCCAGGGAAACGGCCGGGAGGGAAGCAATGGCATGGGGGCGGATCAGAGACCCTCGACCCCTCCCCGCCTGGGCAGACCCGAGATGCGGGCCCCCTCGTTCTGATTCCGGGCCGGGGGCCGCCAGACCACACCGAACGGCGACCGGAGCGGCCGGCGAGCCCCCCATGACGGCATGCACGTCGGATCGCTACGCGCTTCTCCCGGCTTGGCGTCTGCGATCCGTCCGGGGCTGGGCATAAGCGTCAACTAACGTGCTCTCACCATGAATCAATTGCCTGCGGATCCGACGGTGTTGCACCCGTTTCCCGACCAGCCGCGCGTGGTGCTGCTCAAGCCGCTCGTGACGTCCGGGCTGATCGAGGTCGGGGAGTACTCGTACTACGACGATCCGGACGATCCGACCGCCTTCGAGACCCGCAACGTGCTCTACCACTACGGGCCGGAGAAGCTGGTGATCGGGAAGTTCTGCGCCCTCGGCACCGGGGTCCGATTCATCATGAACGGCGCCAATCACCGGATGGACGGTCCCTCCACGTTCCCGTTCCCCGTCATGGGCGGGTCCTGGGCCGCGCACTTCGACCTGCTCACAGGACTGCCCGGCCGGGGCGACACCGTGGTCGGCCACGACGTCTGGTTCGGCTACGACACGATGGTGATGCCCGGGGTGCGCATCGGTCACGGGGCGGTCATCGGCTCGGGCGCCGTCGTCGTCGACGACGTTCCCGACTACGGCATCGTCGGCGGGAATCCCGCACGCCTCATCCGCACGCGCTACGACGGTGCCGATGTCGCCCGCCTCCTGCGGGTGGCCTGGTGGGACTGGCCCGTCGAGCACATCACCGAGCACGTCCGCGTCATCATGTCCGGCACCGTCGACGAGCTGGAAGCGGTCGCACCGCGCTGAATCAGGTGTTGGTGTTGAGGAAGCCGATGACCACGGAGCCCCACCAGCAGGCCTGCGACACGAGGGCGGTCACCCCGCCCCAGAGCAGGAGCCGACCGCCGACCGGCAGGGTCGCTTCCTCCATCCGACGGCCCAGCAGGCCCGCCTGGAGTCCGTTGAGGGTGAGTACGGCGACCAGCCCGAGCTTCGTGAGGGTCAGTGGGGAGTGCACGTCGGGGTGCAGCATCATGCCGCTCGCGACGAGGCCCCCGAGACCGGCCCAGATGGGCACGTGCAGCCGCGCGGTCGCACCGATCACCTCGGCGAGGGTGCAGCGCCCGGTGGCCCAGAGGAATCCGTAGTAGTCGAGCGACAGGACCGCACCGAAGCCGAGCACGAGGGAGGCGAGGTGCACGAAGAGCGCGGCGGAATGCAGCGTCCCGTCGGTCTGAATGTGGAGCGAGAACCACAGGCCGGCCGTCAGTACGACCATCGCGCACACCGCGCCCGCCGCCACCGTCCACCACGAGTCGAACAGGCGGACAGGACGGGCGGGAAGTCTGACGGCAGGGGACGACATGTGAGCTGACTCCGAGGGAAGGCCACGGCACTGTCTGCCGCGTCGTGACAAGGTAAGGCTTACCTAAAGACTCTTTTCCGTCAATCCGCGTCCACGACCCAAGACCCCCGCTCCGCTCTGGGCGAAGGGGCCTGCCCCGGACCCGCAAGCCGTGGTCCAGTGGGCTGATGGAGATCTTGGTACTGGGTGGAACGGCATGGGTGGGCCGCGAGATCTCGCGGCAGGCACACGGACGGGGGCACCAGGTGACGTGCCTGGCCCGCGGGGAGAGCGGCGGGGTGGCCGAGGGCGCGCGTCTGGTGGCCGCCGACCGGCGCGACCCCACGGCGTACGAGGCCCTGGCGGGCCGTGACTGGGACGCCGTGGTGGAAGTGTCCTGGCAACCCGGCTTCGTGCGCGGCGCGCTGGCGGCCCTCGGCGGCCGCGCCCGGCACTGGTCGTACGTGTCGTCGGTCAGCGCGTACGCCGAGCACGGGCAGCTGGGCGCGGATGAGTCGGCCACGCTGCTTCCGGCGGTCCAGCAGGCCGAGGCCGGCCGTGAGGTGTACGGGGAAGCGAAGGCGGCCTGCGAGAAGGCCTCCACAGCCGCGGTGGGGGATCGGCTGCTGATCGCGCGGGCCGGGCTGATCGGCGGTCCCGGCGACGGGAGCGGCCGCACCGGCTACTGGGTGGCCCGCGCCGCCCGCGACCCGCTGGCGCCCATGCTGGTCCCGGACTCCCCGGACCTCCTGACGCAGGCGATCGACGTCCGGGACCTCGTGGCGTGGCTGCTGGACAGCGCCGAGAAGGGGACGACCGGCACGTACGACGCGGTAGGCCCGGTCGTGCCCTTCGCCGAGTGGGTTTCCCTGTCCCGGGAGGTGGGCGGGCACACCGGGCCGGTCGTGCAGGCCGACCCCGACTGGCTGCTCGCGCAGGGCGTGGAGCGGTTCATGGGGCCGGAATCGCTGGCCATGTGGATGCCCGACCGGGAGTGGGCCGGCTTCAGCGCGCGCAGCGGAGCGGCGGCGGTCGCGGCCGGCCTGCGCCACCGCCCCCGGGTCGAGCTGCTGAGGGACACCCTGCACTGGGAGCGGGAAGCGGGCCTGGCCCGGCCGCGCCGGGCGGGCCTGAGCGCTGAGCGCGAGCGCGCCCTCCTGAAGGCCCTCGCTCCGTAAGCCCCGGCCCACCAGGTCGACACCGGACGGATCGCAGACGCCAAGCCGGGAGAAGCGCGTAGCGATCCGACGCGCATGCCGTCATGGGGGGCTCGCCGGCCGCTCCGGTCGCCGTTCGGTGTGGTCTGGCGGCCCCCGGCCCGGAATCAGAACGAGGGGGCCCGCATCTCGGGTCTGCCCAGGCGGGGAGGGGTCGAGGGTCTCTGACCCGCCCCCATGCCATTGCTTCCCTCCCGGCCGTTTCCCTGGGGGCTTCCCGACACGGAAGGACAATGGACTGGTGGGACGCCCCCAGCACTCTTCCGACCCGGACCGGGGGAGCACCCGCCCACCCCCGCCCACCCCCGCCCACCCCCGACCCCACCGGCACGCCAAGCCCCCGCCCTGCACAAGGTCCTCCCATGACCCGGATGATCCCCTCCCGGTGATCGGTGTCGCGCAGCTCTACGCCCGCGACCAGCACCGCTGGAGCATCTGGAGCATCCAGTGAGGGTTGTCAGTGCCGCCGCCTAATGTGGGAGGCGTGAACCCGATCAGGATCATCGCCGGAGACGCCACGAGCCCGCAGGCCAAGGGGCCGAAGCTGATCGCGCACGTGTGCAACGACATCGGCGGGTGGGGCAAGGGCTTCGTGCTCGCCGTGTCGCGGCGATGGCCCGAGCCGGAGGCCGCGTTCCGGGCCTGGCACCGGGGGAGGAGCGGGAACGACTTCGGGCTCGGGGCCGTGCAGGTGGTGCGGGTGCGGCCCGACGTGTGGGTGGCCAACATGGTCGGCCAGCGCGGGATCCGGACCGGCAGCCACGGGCCGCCGATCCGCTACGACGCCGTCGCGCGCTGTCTCGCCACCCTGGCCGACCACGCCGTCGAACTGGGGGCCGGCGTCCACATGCCCCGGATAGGCTGCGGGCTCGCCGGCGGCAAGTGGGCCCGTATCGAACCGCTGATCACCGACGCCCTGTGCGCCAGGGACGTGGAGGTGACGGTCTACGACCGGAGTTGACTGCCAGTCACACCCCCACCCAACACCCCGAACCCGTACCCGTACCCCAACTCGCACCCCCGTGGCAGCATCGGGGCATGCGCTACCGATATGCCGTAGAAGCCGACGCGTCGGCCCTGGCCGGGCTGTTCGCCGCCAATCACCACGACGCCCTGACCGAGGAACAGCGGGCCGAACAGGGCTTCGTGCAGGGGGCCTTCGGGGTCGAGACCCTGCACGGGATGGCCCGGGACCGGGAGCTGTTGGTCGCTGATGCCGGGCAGGGGCGGCTCGCCGGACTGCTCGCGCTGTCGGTGGCCCGGGACATGGGCGACCCGCCGGCGGCGGTGCTCGGACTGCTGCACGCGCAGGACGGCTTGGACTGGCACGGGCGGCCGCTCGGCGAGGTGCCGTGGCTGCTGTACGGGCCGGTCGTGGTCGACGCCGCGTTCCGCGGACACGGGGTGGCCCGGGGGCTGTTCGGGATGGCGCTCGACGCGGCGGTGGGGCGGGCCGAGCTGCTGGTGGCCTTCATCGAAGCCGGGAACGCCTCGTCTTGGAAGGTGCACGTCGACGCCTTCGGGATGATCCCGCTCGGGGAGTACGTCGTCGACGGCCGGACCTACACGGCGGTGGCGGTGGCGGTGCCGGTTGCTCCGCTGGGCCAAGAGGGCTCGCGGCCGGCCTGAGAAGGCACACCCGAGGGGCCTGTTCCGCGTCCTCGGCCCGCGGCGCCCGGGAACGCACCGGACGACGCGGGCCCAACCGGGAAGATCTGAAAGGGACGGCCTAGCGCGGCTCGTGGGCCGCCTGCCGGCAGGCGCCGTTCGCGGCGCCGCCGGCGACGCCGGCCGCGGTCAGCCCGTTCACGCACCCCGCCAGGTCGTTGACCACTCCACGGGTGCACGCTGCCTTGACGGCGTCGGTGACCGCGACGCCGGACATCTCGACCGTGCTCGTGCAGGCCGGGATGTCCGCGTGGGCGGTGGGGGCGGCCAGGGCGGCGCCGCCGAGCGTGAGGGTGAGGCCGGTGAGGACGCCGGCGATACGGGTCGACGTGCGCATGGAAGGCACCTGCTCTCCGGAATCGCGCGGCCGCGGAACCGGGTGTCCCGGATGCGCGGAGGAAGGGCGAAAACGAGCGGATGCGAGGGTTCCTCCCTCCCCCTTCGACGCTAGAGCAGCTCCCCGCCGCCCGCACCCGCGCTCCCCGCCGCCCGCACCCGCGCTCACCACCCGCACCCGCGCTCACCGTGCGGACGTCCAGCCCTGGCCACGTAGCCTCTCGAAGCCGTCGAGGAGGAGGTCCAGGGCGAACTCGAACTCGAACTGGTCGTCACAGCCGCCCCCGACGGTGGAGCCCCCGTCGTGCGCGGCCGCCGCGGCCAGCTCCGCGATGCGCGGGTAGCGCTCCGCCAGTCCCGGGTCCGGGGGGCCGGACGGGGCCTCGGGGCCCTCGGGGTCCGCGGGCCCCGAGGTGGTGAACAGTTCCTGGCTGAAGCCGAGCAGGCGGCTGCCCATGGCGTGCATGACGTGGTGCGTGAGGTCGGCGGAGAGACCGCCCTCCCGGAAGATCCCGGCCATCGAGTCCAGGTAGTCCAGCACTGCCGGGGTCGGCCCGGTCCGTGACTCGATGACCCGGGCCGCCCAGGGGTGGCGCAGCAGGACCCGCCGGGCCGAGAGGATCCGGGCGCGGACGGTCTGCCGCCAGTCGGGGCCCGCGCCGGGCGGGTCGATCTCGCCGACGACGGCGTCGGTCATGCCGTCGAGCAGTTCCTCCTTGTTGGCCACGTGCTTGTAGAGCGCCATCGGTACGACGTCGAGCTCCTGCGCGAGCCTGCGCATGCTGAGCGCGTCGATGCCGGTTCCGTCGGCCAGCGCGACGGCGGCCCGCAGTACGCGCTCCCTGTTGAGGGGCGTTCGTTGCGTGGTGCGGTGCGTGGCTTCCTGCCGGGTCATTCCGGGCCCCTTCCCTCGTTCGGCCTTGACGAGTGTACGCCGTACACCTATGGTCGACCCCAGGTGTACGCCGTACACCCAGGAGGGGGACCGATGATGATGAGTCCGGACCGGAGAACCGCGGTGGTCACCGGGGTGCTGTTCCTGCTGACCGAGGTCGCCGCGATCGCGGGGGCCGCCCTGTACCGCCCGCTGCTGGGCGCGGCGGACGGCCGGCTCGCGCAGGGCGCCGACACGAGGGCACTGCTCGGGGCCCTGTGCGAGGTGGTTCTGGTGGCGGCGGTGACCGGGACCGGGGCGGCGCTGTTCCCCGTGCTGCGGCGCCGCGGCGAGGGGGTGGCGCTGGGGTACGTCTGCGGGAGGCTGCTGGAGGCGGCCATCATCGCGGTCGGGATCGTCGCGGTGCTGGGGCTCGTCACCCTGCGGCGGGACTCAGGGGGCGCGGCGGGTGCCGCGGCCGACGCGGCGCTGGTGGCCGTCCACGACTGGACGTTCCTGCTCGGGCCGAACATCGCCCTCGGGATGAACACCGTCCTGCTCGCGTCCCTGGCCTACCGCGCGCGGCTCGTGCCCCGCCCGCTGGCCCTGCTCGGGCTGGTCGGGGGGCCGCTGATCTGCGCTTCGGCCGTCGCCGTGATGTTCGGGCTCTACGCGCAGCTCTCCGTGCCCGGCTCCCTCGCCGCGCTCCCGGTGTTCGCCTGGGAGCTGGGGTTCGCGGGGTGGCTGATCGCCAGGGGGTTCGGGCCGCACGGCTCGTCCGCCCTGGACGGCCGAAGGGGTGATCGTGCCGGACACGCCGGATCGGCGTCCCGTGGTGAATCGATTCGCCACGCGCGGGCCTCCTAGGGTCGGCTCCGCAGTCCCACTTGATCATCTTCGAGAAGGGATCACTTCCCGCATGAAGCTCCGCAACGCCGTCGCCGCCACCCTCGGCGCCCTCGCGATCACCCTGTCGATGTCCGGCTCGGCCCTCGCCGCCGAGGGCGACTTCCACTACACCTACCAGGCGGAGGACGGCCAGGTTCACGAGGCCGCACTCAGCAACCCGGCCAACGACACCTGTGTCAACCTCTCCGGCATCGAGTCCGACGAGGCCCCGGCCGGCTACGGTCCGCAGAACTCCACCGACGCCTACGTGGTCCTCTACCTCGGCGCCGACTGCAACGAGGAGAGCCCCACGTCGGTCCTGCAGCCGAAGGGGCAGCGCGCCACCGACGACATGAAGGTCCGCTCGGTGAAGTTCACCACCGAGCGCCCCAGCCTGCGCCTCATGCCTCGATGATCACCAGCGGGACCTCCCGTGGCCGGGACGCCTCGCGGTAGTCGTCGAACGGCGGCCACAGGGCCGTCATGGCCTCCCAGTACGTTTCCCGCTCCAGCGCCGTCGCCGTGCGCGCCCGGGCCGGGAAGACGTCGGCGCCCACCTGGAGGCGGACCTCCGGGTGGGCGGTGAGGTTCCGGTACCAGGCGGGGTGGCGCGGCCCGCCCGAGCCGACGGCCACGACCAGGTGGCGGCCGGCGTCCCGCCCGTAGATCAGCGGCGTGCGGACCGTGCGGCCGGTCGCCCGGTCGAGGGTGGTGAGCAGCAGGGTGGGGACACCGTGCCACAGGTGGCCGTCCGCGCCGCCGCTCGCGACGTACGTCCGGACGTGGTCCCGGCGAGGTCCGGGGTGCGGGTCCGTGGGGCGGTCCCAGTCGACGGTGACGACGACGCTGTTCATCTGACCTCCGTGGCGCGGCCCCCGGACGGCTAACGACCTCCGTCGATTCCGGATGCGGCACACCGGCCGGGCACGGGGGCGGCCCGTCCGCCGGACGCCGGGGCCGGCCGGCCCGGGATGACCACGGTCAGCCCGGTACGACCACGGCCGCCCGCTCGATCACGACGGGGACCAGCTTGCGAGGTCGCCGAGTGCGGGACGCTGGTCCGGGCCATCGCCACGGCCCGGGGTGAGGCCCCGGGCCGGACCGTCGGCAGTGCCTTCGAGCGGCCGCTAGGGCAGATAGCGCTCGATGACCTGCGGCCCCTCCTTCTCCATCAGTTGGCGCGCCTTCTCGACCCGCTCCGGTGTCACGTCCTGCCCGGTCGCCATGACCAGGTCCTCGGGGTCGTACGGTCGCTCCCCGCCCGTGAAGAGCCGGTCCGACCGGGTGGGCTGCTGGTCCGCTTCACTGTCCATCGGTACCTCCTCGTGCCCCCTCAGGCCCCCATACTCCGGCCCCGGCCCCATGAACGCACCTCGGGACGCCGGACGCCGCACGGGGCCCCGGACCGGGCGCCGCACGGGCCCCCTGCCGGGCGCCGGATCAGGCCCCGGATCCGGCGGCGGTGAGGGTGGCCACGGCGCCGACGGCGGTCAGCAGTCCGCAGATCCAGAGGTTGACCGCCTTGTGCTCCCAGAACACCGCGACGAACTCGCGCAGCGTCGCGCTGGGCAGGAAGTACCGCGCGGTCGGCGAGCCCAGCACCTGTCCGTTGACCCCGGCCTTGCGGGCCATCATCGCGGCGCGGAAGGCGTGGAAGTTGTTGGTGACGACCACGCACCGGTAGCCCGGGTCGGCCGCCTCCATGATCTGCCGGGAGAACAGCATGTTCTCCTCGGTGGTGGTGGACCGGTCCTCCAGCACGATGTGCTCGGCCGGAACCCCCTCGGCGATCAGCCAGTCCGCCATCGCCCGCGCCTCGGCGACCTTCTCGTCGGTGCCCTTGCCGCCCGAGGGGAGCAGCACCGGCGGGCGGCCGCCCCGGGCGATCTGGGCCTCGTAGATCTCCTGGYCCTTGCGCAGGCGCGAGGCCAGCAGGGGCGGCACCCGTTCGCCGCCGATCAGGCCGGAGCCCAGCATGACCACGTGGTCGACGTCGCCGCGCACCTTGATGCGGCCGTAGAGGAAGGCGTAGCCGAAGAAGCACAGGAAGACGAAGGAGACGTAGCCGACGACGAGGGTGAGGGTCGCCGCGATGCCGGCGAGGGTCTTGGAGCCGGTCCAGGCGACCGTGACCAGCAGGGCGATCATCCCGAAGATCCCGAGCCCCGCCAGCAGGGACAGCAGGTTGGCCGGCCGGCCCCCCTCCTTGCGGACCATGGTCATGCCGTTGCGGACCAGGAAGACGCCGAGGGCCAGCACGCCGACCGCGGGCACGAAGAAGACGAGCACGAACAGGGTCAGCGCGGCCCACGGCGGCAGCGCCGTCAGCTGGAGGAGCATGACGAACGAGAGGGAGGCGAAGGTCAGTCCCAGCAGGACCGCGTTGCGGAAGCGGCGGCGGTCCTTCCAGGCGCTGACGCAGAACACGAGGAAGAGGAGGGCGGGGAGGACGAAGGCGGCGACCATGGCGTTCATCGTATGGGCCGTCGGTGAACGGGAGTCCGGCGCACGGAGCGGCCCGCCAGGACGTCCGTACGGCGTCCGTCGCGGATGACGGGAAGGCCGTCGATCAGTACGTGCGGGATGCCGTGCGGCAGCGCGCGCGGCGCCTCGAAGGTGGATCCGGCCGCGACCGTCTCCGGGTCGAAGAGGACCAGGTCGGCCCGGAACCCCTCGCGCACCAGGCCCCGGTCGGGCAGGCGCAGCCGTGCCGCGGGGCGGCCGGAGAGGTGGGCGACGCATTCCTCCAGGGAGAGCACGCCGAGTTCGCGGACGTAGCGGCCGAGGTAGTGCGGGAAGGTGCCGTACGCGCGGGGGTGGGGCTTCGCGCCGTGCAGGATGCCGTCGGAGCCGCCGGTGTGGGTGCGGTGGCGCATGATCGTGCGGACGTTGTCCTCGTGGCCGACGTGCTGGAGGACGGTCGGGCCGAGCCGGTCCGCCAGCAGGAGCCGCCGGGCGGTGTCCCAGCCGTCCAGGCGGGTGCCCACGTGGCCGGCGAGGGCCGCGGAGGTGGTCCCGGAGACCTCGATCGCCGACCAGTCCACGGGCACCCCGTGGCAGCCGTCGGATCCCTCCGCTTCCATGGCGTGGCGGATCCGGTCGGCGGTGGCGTCGTCGCGCAGCCGGGCCAGGACCGCCTCGGGGCCGCCCTCGTTGGCCCAGCCGGGGAGCAGGGCGACGAGGGTGGTGCAGCCGGGGGTGTACGGGTAGCTGTCGAGCGTGAGGTCGGCCCCCCGGGCGAGGGCGGTGTCGAGGAGGTCCAGCAGTTCTCCGGCCCGGCCCTCGTTCTCGCCGAAGTTCATGGTGGCGTGGGCGAGGTGGAGGGCGCAGCCGGCCTCGCGGGTCAGGTCGAGCATCTCGGCGTAGGCGTCGAGGGCGCCGCGGCCGTACGAGCGGTGGTGCGGGCAGTAGTAGCCGCCGTAGCGGGCCACCACCCGGCACAGTTCGGTGAGTTCGGAGCCGGACGCGTACATGCCGGGGGTGTAGGTGAGTCCGGAGGACAGGCCGACGGCGCCCTGCTCCAGTCCCTCGGCGACGAGGGAACGCATGCGGTCGAGTTCGGCGGGGGTGGCGGGGCGGTCGTCCCAGCCGAGGGCGTACGCGCGGACGGTGCCCTGGGGGACGAGGTAGGCGGCGTTCACGGCGATGCCCCGGCCGCCGAAGCCGTGGTCGAGGCGGTCGAGGTAGCCGCCGACGGTGTGCCAGTCGAAGTCGACGTCCTCGCCGGTGCCGTTCCAGCCGGCGATGGCGGTGCGCACCCCGGTGAGGGTCCGCTCGTCGGCGGGGGCGTACGAGAGCCCGTCCTGGCCCAGGACTTCGAGGGTGACGCCCTGGGCGGCCTTCGCGCTGTGGTCCGGGTCGCGCAGCAGCGCGAGGTCGCTGTGGGCGTGCATGTCGACGAACCCGGGGGCCAGGACCAGCCCCCGGGCGTCGATCGTGCGCCGTCCGCCGCCCGGGATCCGGCCGATCCCGGCGATGCGTCCCTCGTGGACGGCGACGTCGGCGGTGTACGCGGGCCCGCCGGTGCCGTCGGCGACGAGGGCACCGCGGATGACGAGGTCCACGGTCAGAAGAAGGTGCGGACGAATTCGGTGACGGTGCCGTCGGACTGCACCAGCGGGATCAGCGGCCACTTCTCGAAGATGGTGCAGGGGTGCGACATGCCGAGGGCCACCCAGTCGCCGACCTGCACGTCGTCGGCGGAACCGGTCTCCAGCCAGGCGTGCTGGTCGGACAGTTTGACGACGCGGATCCCGGTGGCGGGCCGCTCCTCGCCGGTGAGCGCGTCGCGGACCAGTTCGGCGTCGGGCAGGCCGAGGTCGTAGGCGATGTCGCGCTTGCCGGCGTTGACGAAGGCCTGGGTGGGGGAGGGGCGGGAGACGACCTGGGTCCACAGCCGGAAGGCGGGGCGCAGTCCGCCCTCCTCGGGTACCCGGTTGAAGGGGGTCAGCCGGGTGTACCAGCCGTGGTCGTGGGAGACGTACGCGCCGGAGCGCAGCAGCCGCAGCACGGGCCGGGAGAGCTCCGGGATCGCGGCGAAGACGTCGGCGACGGCGTCGAACCAGGCGGAGCCGCCCGCGCTGACGACGATCTCCTCCAGGTCGGGGGCGAACCGGCCGGCCTTGTCGAACTCGACGGCGAGGCCGGTGAGGCGGCGCAGGTAGGCGTGGACGGAGTCCGGGTCGGCGCCCGGCACCTCGGCCTCGTAGCCGGCGATGCCGGTCAGGCGCAGGGTGGTGGTCGCGGCGACGGCGTCGGCGACGGCGCGGCAGTCGTCGTCGGTACGGGCGCCGGTGCGGGCGCCCTCGCCAGCGCCGAGTTCGACGACCACGTCGAGGACGGCGCCGCGGCCCTGGAGGGCGCGGTCCATGAGCTGGACGCCGCGGACGGAGTCGACGTAGCAGACGAAGCGGAAGTCGGGGTCGGCGGCGAGTTCGGCGGCCACCCAGTGCAGGGCGGCGGGGTCGACGAGCTCGTTGGCGAGGAAGATCCGCCGGATGCCGAAGGCGCGGTAGACGCGGGCCTGGTGGGGGACGGCGGCGGTGATGCCCCAGGCGCCGTGTTCGAGCTGGCGCTCGAAGAGCTGCGGGGCCATGCAGGTCTTGCCGTGCGGCGCGAAGGCGAGGTCGTGGCGGCGGGCGTACTCGCCGAGGGCGGTGAGGTTGTGCTCCAGGGCGTCCGCGTCCAGGGTCAGGACGGGGGTGGTGAATCCGCCGTCGTACAGGTCGCGGGCCTGGGCGGCGAGTTCGCCGACGGTGAGGCCGGCGCTCTGGGCGTCCGGGGGGAGCCCCTTGAACCGGTGGTCGACCGGTTCGTCGGCGAGCCGTCGGACTGCGTCGCTGGCCATGCGGATGCCTCCTCGTACCGTTGCGTGATGCGCAACGAGCGTTGCGGGTGGTGCTTGTGGTGTCTAACATCCCGGATGACGACGGGTCAACGGCGCCCGGTTCCGGAGCGGGCCGGCTGGACCGGCGGGCAGCGGGGCGGACCGGCGTACGGACAGGCCCGCGGACCGGGGTACGGACAGGCCCGCGGACCGGGGTACGGACAGGCCCGCGGACCGGCGTACGGACAGGCCCGCGGACCGGACGAGCGGACGGGACGGGAGGGGCGTGGCATGAGCCAGTCGGTGGAGCGGGCGCTGCGGATCCTGCCCGCGCTCGCGAAGGGACCGGCGGGCCTCGGCGAGGTGGCCGACGGACTCGGCGTGCACAAGAGCACCGCCCTGCGCCTGCTGCGCACCCTCCAGGCGCACGGCCTCGCCTACCGGCAGCCGGACGGCCGCTACCGGCTGGGGGCCCGCCTGTTCGCGCTGGCCGCCGAGGCCGTCGAGAACCTCGACGTCCGCGACGTCGCCCATCCGCACCTGGTCGAGCTGAACCGGCTCACCGGGCACACCGTCCACCTCGCCCTGCACCAGGACGACGAGGTGGTCTACGTCGACAAGGTCGACAGCCGCTACCCGGTCCGGATGTACTCGCGCATCGGCCGCCCCGTCCCCCTCACCGTCGCCGCCGTCGCCAAGCTGCTCCTGGCCGACCTGCCGGAGGACGACCGGCGCGCGCTCGCGGGGCGGATCGACTACCCGCGCTACACCTCCCGGTCGACCCCGGACGCGGAGGCGTTCCTCGCCGAGCTGGCCCTCGTACGGGAGCAGGGCTGGGCCGCCGACCTGGGCGGGCACGAGGAGGCCCTGAACTGCGTGGGCGCGCCGGTGCGCGGGCCGGGCGGGCGGGTGGTCGCGGCGATGTCGGTCTCGGCTCCCGGGGTGGTGGCCGGCGCCGGAGAACTGCTGGAGCTGTTGCCCCTCGTGCGCCGCACTGCCGACATCATCAGCCGGGAGTACTCCGGCACCGCGCCGGAGCCGCACCGAGAGCCAGAAGACGAGGACCTTCCGTGAGCGAGAAGACCGCCATCACCCCCGACACCCACACCGCGCCGCCCGCGAGGTTCTCGCACGGCGTGCGCAAGGGCAACATCCTCCAGGTCGCCGGCCAGGTCGGCTTCCTCCCGCACGTCGAGGGGCAGCCGCCTACGCCGGCCGGGCCGACGCTGCGCGAGCAGACCCTGCAGACGCTGGAGAACGTCCGCTCCGTGCTGGAGGCGGGCGGCGCGGGCTGGGACGACGTGATGATGATCCGCGTCTACCTGACCGACACCGCCCACTTCGCCGAGATGAACGGGATCTACAACACCTACTTCGAGGAGCAGGGCCTCAAGGAGGCCCCGGCCGCCCGCACCACGGTGTACGTGGGGCTGCCGGCCGGGCTGCTGATCGAGATCGACGCGCTCGCCGTCCTGGGCTGAGCGGCCGGGCGGGGCGCCCCCCTGGCGGTGGGGCGCCCCCCTCGCGCGGGCTCCGCGCGCGGCGTCCGGCGGGGCTGGGAGCCGTACGGGCTCAGGAGCAGTACTGGGCTTCCTTGCCGATCGAGCGGTACATGCAGTCGGCGTTCTCCAGGAGCTGGAGCACGGCCTCCTTGTTGCGCGAGGTCTCGCGGTCGATGACCTCGTCGGGCGGGTAGAAGCCGCCGCCGCTGCCGGATTCGGAGGGGTACATCTCGAAGGTGTAGGCGAAGACCTTCTGGTTGCCCCACAGCCAGTCGTCGATCGTGCCGTCGGTGATGTACAGGTCGCTCGACTGCTCGGGCGTGTAGCCGTTGCTGGCCGCCATGCCCGTGCCGATCTTCTTGTAGGCGGCGAGGTCGTCGGCGGTCATGCCGGGCGCGGTGTCGTTGTACGTCCAGCCGAAGGGCCACAGGACCAGCTGGCTGTACGTGTGGAAGTCGATGGCGGCCTTGATCTGCTGCTTGCCGCCGACGACGCGGCTGCGGACGAAGTCGGAGACCGCCTTGACCTCGGGGGCGGAGGCGGCGGCGGGGCCGCGGTAGGTCTCGGAGCTCTTGCTGGAGCTGGAGCCGCCGCAGCAGCCCCACTTGTAGTCCCAGTTGCGGTTGAGGTCGGTGCCGACGGCGGAGGAGCCGCTGTTGGGCTGCCGGTTCTTGCGCCAGGAACGGTAGGAGCCGGTGGCGATGTCGTACTCGCCGCCGTCCGGGTTGAGGTCCGGGACGATCCAGATCTCGCGGTTGTTGACCATGTTGGTGATCCGGGGTTCGGTGCCGTACTTGGACCCGAACTCCTTGAGCAGGTAGAGGGCCATCTCCACCGTGAGGTGCTCGCGGGCGTGCTGGTGGGCGGTGAAGAGGACCTCGGGCTCGGCCTCGTCGGTGCCGACGTTGTCGCTGATCTTGATGGCGTAGAGGTTGCGGCCCTCGTACGACTTCCCGATGACCTGCTTGCTCATGATCCCGGGGTACTGGGCGATGCGCTGGTCGATCTCCGCGTTCGCCTCGGCGTAGTTGTGGTAGTTGGAGTCCGCCGACGGGAAGTCCATCGGGTTCGCCTTGGTGCCGCGCTCGCCCCGGTCCGGCGGGCCGGGCAGAGCGGTGAGTCGGTAGCCCCTGGCCCGCAGCTCCTTGGCCTGCGCGGGGTCGGCGCTGACCACGACCGAGCGGGCGTCCACCTCGTCGATCGAGACGCCGGAGCTCAGCAGGGCGGTGCGTTCGGCGGCGGTGGACGGGCCCTGGATCTCGTACTGGACGACGGCCTCGTCCTGCGTCGCGGTGGACGGGGTGGGCGGGGGTGCCGCCGTCGCGCTCATGCCGTAGGCGGGCGCGCCGAGCGCGAGCGCCAGGAGGGCCGCCGTGACGGCGGCCCTTCCGCGGTGGTGGAGCCGCATGCGTTCTCCTGGGTGGGAGTGTGGGGGTAGCCGTGCGGACGCGCACAGCGTGCTCTCGTGGCATGTTCCGGTCAAGAACCCCGTCTTTCCGGGGAACCCGAACCGGCCACCCCCACACCTACCGCCTACGGGAGGCCGTGGACCTTGGGACCCACCGCGTTGGACCAGGCACTACCCGCCTTGGCGTCCCAGTTGGTCGACCAGGTCATCGCGCCGCGCAGCCCCGGGTACGTCTTCGACGGCTTGAAGGAGCCGCAGCCCGTGCCCTTGGTCAGGCAGTCCAGGGCGTTGTTGACGATCGCCGGGGAGACGTAGCCGCTGCCCGCGCCGCTGGGGGAGGCCGGGACGCCGATGCCCACCTGCGAGGGGTCGAGCCCGCCCTCCAGCTGGATGCAGGCCAGCGCCGTCAGGAAGTCGACCGAGCCCTGGGAGTAGACCTTGCCGTCGCAGCCGTTCATCGCGCCGCTGTTGTAGTACTGCATGTTCACCACGGTCAGGATGTCCTTGACCGCCAGCGCCGTCTTGAAGTAGCCGCCCTGGGTGGACTGCATGTCGATGGTCTGCGGGGCCATCGTCAGGACGAGCGAGGGGCCCGCCTTGGCCGCCAGGGCACGTAGCGCCTGGGCCATGTACGTCGGGTTGAGGCCGTTCTCCAGGTCGATGTCGATCCCGCTGAAGCCGTACTCCTGCATCAGCGCGTACGCCGAGTCCGCCAGGTTGTTCGCGGACGCGGAGTCGTTGACGGAGATGGTGCCCTTCTCGCCGCCGATGGAGAGGATGACGGACTTCCCGGCCGCCTTCTTCGCCGCGACGTCGGCCTTGAACCGGTCCACGGTGTATCCGCCGAGCCCCGCCGAGTCGAGGTTGAAGGAGATGGCGCCGGGCGTGGCCGTGGCGTCGGCGAAGGAGACGGCGATGATGTCGTACTGGGAGGAGACGTCGGAGAGCTTCTGGACGGTCGCGCCGTTGTTGAAGTTCTGCCAGTAGCCGGTCAGGGCGTGCCGGGGCACCGACGGGTTCGGGTTCGGGCCGCCGCCCCCGGTCGTGGTGCCGGTGACCGCCGCCGACTTCGGGCCCTCGCCCGCCGCGTTGTACGCGCTCACCTGGAACGCGTACGAGGTGGCGGCGGCCAGCCCGGTGATCTGGGCGGAGGCGCCGGACACCGTCTGGACGCGGACGCCGTCCTGGTAGACGTGATAGCCCGTGGCGCCGCTGACCGCGTTCCACGAAAGGGTGAGCCCGCTCGCGCTCTGGCCGGAAACGGCCGTCCCCGAGGGCGCGCCCGGCACGCTCGGGCCGGGATCGGTGCCGCCGCCCCCGTCCGGGCCGAAGACGCTGAACTCGTCGATGGTGTAGGCCGGCTGGCCGTACCAGCCGTGGGTCCAGACGGTGACCTGGGTGGTGTTCGGGCCGGTGGTGAAGGTGGTCGACAGCTTCTGCCAGCCGGAGCCGGAGCCGGGGGTCCAGGTGGAGACGTCCTGGGTCCCGGTGCCGCTCGCGCCGAGGTAGACGTACGAGCCCTGGACCTGGGTGCTCAGCGTGTACGTGGAATTCGGCTTGACCGTGACGGTCTGGCTGCACTGCGCGTTGTCCGAGCCCGCCGGGGTGGCGCGCAGGGCGCCCGCGCCGGCGTAGACCGGAGTGGTGACGGCGGCTCCGCTGCCGCCGGAACAGGACCAGTTGGCGAGGCCGGACTCGAAGCCGCCGTTGCGGGCGACGTTGACGTCGGCGGCCTGGGCGGTGCCCGCCGCGAGGGCGGTCAGCCCGCCCGCGGTGAGGGTGGCGGCGCCCAGCAGGGCGAGGGAGCGTATGCGGTTCACGTGGGCTCCGTGGGGGGAGGAAGGGGGGAAGCGGAAGGAGGGGGAGTGGGGGTCCCCCGGAACGAACTGCCGGCGCAGCCAAGTTGGTCCAGACCAATCCTCGTGTCAAGGGTCTTTGCGAAGTGGCTTGAATCGTTCTGGCTTCCGCTCCCTGTTGTCCGGGTTTCCCGCCACCTGTGACAACCCCTTCCGGCACGGGAATCACCAAGCCCCTGACCGGCCAGGGGTGACGCGGTTATGGTGCTGGGGCAAGGGGGGAGCGCGTCGGTCGTTTGCGGTCGCGCAGCATGTGCGCGTACGTGACGGCCGTGCGAACAGGCGTCGCGTACAGGGTGAACGGGGGGATTCGCGTGCCGACCGCCATCGCTGTCACCAGCGCCGACCTGGTGCTGCCCGCCCCCGACCGGCACACCCCCGGCGCCGCCGTCCTGCGCCCGCCCGGCGAGGCCGACCTGGAGGGCGCGCTCGCCGAGACCTCCGCCCTGCTGGAGCGGCACGGCCACCTCGTGGCCGTCGTACCGCCCTGGCTGCCGCCCGCCACCGTGCGCCGGCTGCACACCGTCCGGGCCATCCTGGAGACCGACCGGATCGCGCTCCTCGACATCGATCTGCCGCCCCTGGGCACCGCCGTGCTGGTGCGTCAGCTGCGCCAGCTCACCGTCTGCGACTTCAGCCCCGGGGTCATCGCCTCCGCCGCACGCCTGCTCTCCCACTACATCCACGCGGGCGCACTGCTGGGTACGGTCGCAAAGCTGGACCGGGTCCCCGTCGGGCTCAAGGCCCACGCCCGGTCCTGGTCGCCGAGCGCCCAGTTCGCCGTACTGGCCCACCCGACGCCGCACCTGGCCCGGCTCGGCCCCGCCGGAGCCGCCTCGCAGGCCGCGCTGCCGCCGGGTCCCGGCTTCGCCACCCACCTCACCTTCGCGCGCGGAGCACTGGCCTCCGACTGGGTGACGGCCGAACTCGCCCCCGCCTGGCAGGTGCAGGGCGTCATGGAGAACCCGCTGCCCGCCGACTCCGCCGCCTGGTGGGCCACCCCGAAGCTCGTCGAGTTCGCCGCCGCCATCCCCGACCTGTCCGTCCTCTACCAGCTGGTCGCCTCGGTCCGCCGCGAGGAGTGCCGCTGGTGCGGCTTCGAGCTCATCGGCGACCGCTGCGGATTCTGCGCCGCACCACTGGCCACACCCCCGCCCGAGGCCCCCGCCCGTACCGGAACCCGCTCCAGAACCTGACCGGCCCGCCCCCGAACGAACCGAAGAACGGCGAGGTAGTACGGCCCATGAACTCACGCCAGCGCCGCGGCGTCATCCTGCTCCTGCTGTCGGTCCTGTGCGCCCTCGCGGCCTTCGCCGGGGTCCTGGTCGTGATCGGCGACGTCAACTCCAAGGTCGGGTCCGAGGTCGTCGCCTACCGCGTCAAGGGCGACATCGCCCCGTACAGCCCGCTCGCGGCCGGCCAGTTCGAAGAGGTCAAGGTCCCCAAGCGGTGGCTCTCCGACACCGCCGTCACCGACCTGGGCGCGCTCCAGGGCAAGATCGCGCTCACCACCCTGAAGCGGGGCTCGCTGCTCCAGAGCGACATGTTCGTCGACAAGCCGCAGCTCCAGGCCGGGGAGCAGGAGATCGCCATCATGATCGACGCGGCGACGGGCGTGGCCGGCAAGATCACCTCGGGCGCCAAGGTCAACATCCTGGCCACCTTCAAGGGCGCCAAGGACACCGACCCCGCCCGCTCGGTCATCATCGTCGCCAACGCCCGCGTCCTGGGCGTCGGCAAGCTCACCGCCCTCGACAAGGACAGCGACAGGAAGGGCCCCGCCGAAGCCGTTCCGATCACCTTCGCGCTGAACACCAAGGACACCCAGCGCGTCGCGTACGCCGAGTCCTTCGCCGAGCACGTCCGCCTGGCCCTGGTGGCCCCCGGCACCGACTCGACCCCCGGCCCGAGCGACCGCACGTACACCCTCGACGGGGACAAGTGAGGCCCGGATGACCACCCGAATCCTCCCCGCGGCCGGCGACCCGGACGCCGCCCGCGCCATCGTGGCGCTGCTCAGCCAGCTCCCGGACGCCGAGCCCGCCGCTCCCGTCCCCGATTCCACGACCCTCCTGGACACCCTGTTCCGGCTCGCCGCGGACTCCCTGGACGAACTGCCCGAGGTGGTCCTCGTCCACGAACGGATCGGCCCCGTCCCCGCCCTGGAGCTGATCCGCGAAGTCGCCCTGCGCTTCCCCGCGGTCGGCGTGGTGCTGATCTCCTCCGACGCCGGTCCCGCCCTCTTCTCCGCCGCCATGGACTCCGGCGCGCGCGGCCTGATYGGCCTCCCCCTCGCCTACGAGGAACTCGCCGCCCGCGTCCAGGCCGCCGCCCAGTGGTCCGCGGGCGTACGCCGCCACCTGGGCCGCGGCCCCGAGGCGCCCGCCGGGCCGGGCGGCCGGGTGGTCACGGTCACCGGCGCCAAGGGGGGCGTGGGCGCCACGTTCACCGCGGTGCAGTTCGCGCTGGCCGCCGCCGCGGCGGGCCGGCGCACCGCCCTGGTGGACCTGGACCTCCAGGCCGGGGACGTGGGCTCGTACCTCGACGTGCAGTTCCGGCGCTCCATCGCCGACCTCGCCGGCATCCAGGACATCTCGCCGCGCGTCCTCCAGGACGCCGTCTACGAGGACCGCACCGGCCTGGCCCTGCTGCTGGCCCCGGCGGACGGGGAGCGGGGCGAGGAGGTCGACGAACGGGCCGCCCGGCACGTCATCGGCGCCCTGCGCGACCGCTATGAGCTCGTCGTCATCGACTGCGGCACCCAGGTGACGGGCGCGAACGCCACCGCCGTGGAACTCGCGGACCTGGCCGTCATGGTCACCACCCCGGACGTGGTCGCCGTACGGGCGGCCAAGCGGATGGTCCGGATGTGGGAACGGCTCCAGGTGCGCAAGGCCGAGGACACCACGATGGTGGTCAACCGCTGGAGCAAGCACACCGAGATACAGCCCTCCCTCATCGAGAAGATCACCAAGACCCGGCCCACCCGCACCCCGGTCCCCGCCGCCTTCAAGGAACTCCAGGCGGTGGTGGACGCGGGCCGGGTGCAGGACCTCGACAACCGCTCGACGGTGAAGCAGGCCCTGTGGACCCTGGCCGGCGAACTGGGCCTCCTCGCCGCCCCCGACGCCCCGGCGGGATCCCCGGCCCCCGCCGCCTCCGGCTCCGGCTCGGCCCTCGCCCTCCGCGCGGCCGGCCCGGTGGCCCGGCTGCGGCGCGGCCGGGAGGGCTGAACGGTGACCGCGCGCGGGTCCGTACGCGGGGGGCGGGGGTGGCGCCGGGACCGGGGGCAGGTGGCCGTCGAGTTCGTCGGCATGGTCCCGCTCATCCTGCTGCTCGTGGCGGCCGTGTGGGAGTGCGTACTGATCGGGTACGCCTTCTCGCTGGCGGGCAACGCGGCGGACCAGGGGGCGCGGGCGGGGGCGGTGAAGGGGGCGGGGGAGTGCGCGGCGGCGGCGTCCAAGTACATCGGGAGCAGCTGGAACATGGGTACCCCCCACTGCCGCCGGGAAGGTGACGTGTACAAGGCGACGGTCGAACTCCAAATCCCGGTCCTCTTTCCGGGGCTCGGCTTCGGCGCCATCGACGGCACGGCCGGCGCGGCGATGGAGAGGGAGGAGTGACATGAGAAGGCGTCGCATCCGCTCCGACCGCGGCCAAGTAGCCATCGAATACATCGGATTCGTCCCGATCCTGCTGTTCGTCGCGCTCTGCGGGATCCAGCTGGGCTGGGTCGCCTACGTCCACGAACAGGCGGACACGGCGGCGCGCACGGCGGCGCGGGTGGAGGCGCAGCACCGCGGCTGGGGCGAGGCGGCGGGGCTCGCCGCGATCCGCTCGGGCCTTCCGGCGACGGTGTCCGTACCCGGCGGCGGTGACGCGATCACCGCGACCGTGACCATCAAGGTCAACTCCATCATCCCCGGCCTCGACCTCCCGGACGCCAGGGCCACCGCCGTCATGCCCAACACCGACCCGGACGGAGCCCGACCGTGAGCCTGCGTTCCCGGGTCAGTACCCCCGACGACCGCCACAGCCCCCGCGAGGACGGCCGCCTGGTCTCCTCGTACCGGGCCAAGCTCCTCGAAGAGATCGACCTCGCCGAGATGTCCGCGCTCGCGCCCGCCGAGCGCCGCGCGCGGCTGGAACGCGTACTCGGGCACATCATCAGCCGCGAGGGCCCGGTCCTGTCCACCGCCGAGCGCGCCCAGCTGATCCGCCGCGTCGTCGACGAGGCCCTCGGGCTCGGTGTCCTCGAACCGCTCCTCGAAGACGCCTCGATCTCCGAGATCATGGTCAACGGCCCCGATCAGATCTTCGTCGAGCGCTCCGGCCGGGTGGAGCAGCTCCCGATCCGCTTCGCCTCGCACGAGCAGCTGATGCAGACCATCGAGCGCATCGTCTCCACCGTCAACCGCCGTGTGGACGAGGCCAATCCGATGGTCGACGCGCGCCTGCCCAGCGGCGAGCGCGTCAACGTCATCATCCCGCCGCTCTCCCTCACCGGCGCCACCCTCACCATCCGCCGGTTCCCGCGCGCCTTCACCCTGCCCGAGATGATCGCCCTCGGCTCCCTCGACGAGCAGATGCTCCTGCTCCTGTCCGGGCTGGTGCAGGCGAAGCTGAACCTGATCGTGTCCGGGGCCACCGGCACCGGCAAGACCACCCTCCTCAACGCCCTCTCCGGGCTGGTCCCGGAGGGCGAGCGCATCATCACCATCGAGGACTCCGCCGAACTCCAGCTCCAGCAGGCGCACGTGATCCGTCTCGAATCCCGCCCCGCGAACGTGGAGGGCAAGGGCCAGATCACCATCCGCGACCTCGTACGCAACTCCCTGCGCATGCGCCCCGACCGCATCATCGTCGGCGAGGTCCGCGGCGGCGAGACCCTCGACATGCTCCAGGCCATGTCCACCGGCCACGACGGCTCCCTCGCCACCGTCCACGCCAACAGCTCCTCGGACGCGCTCACCCGCCTGCAGACCCTCGCCTCCATGTCGGAGGTGGAGATCCCCTTCGAGGCGCTCCAGGACCAGATCAACAGTGCCGTCAACGTCATCGTGCAGCTCACCCGCTTCGGTGACGGCTCGCGCCGCATCACGGAGATCTCCATCCTCGAATCCCACGGCCGCGAGCCCTTCCGGATCACCACCGTCTGCCGCTACGTGGCCCAGCCCATGGGCGCCGACGGACGCGTGCACGGCTACTTCGCGTACGCCCCCCTTCCCCGCCGGATCGCGGAGCGCCTCTACATGAACAGCCAGCCGATCCCCCAGGCCTTCGGCGTCGCAGAGCCCGACGCCCTCCTCGACCCGCTCACCCACCGGACCGTCCTGTGAACGACCTCGTCCTCCTCACCCTCGGCGCCACCCTGCTCGCCGGGCTGTTCACGGCCCTCGGGGTGCACGCCTACTCGGCCGGGCTCGCCCAGCGCGCCGCCCTCATCGAACGCCTCTCGGCGAGCGGCGAACCCCCACCGACCGGACGCAGGCGCCGCTTCCGGGGCGTCGACCGCCGCCTGCGCAGGACGGCGCTGGGCCGCCGCATCGAACTGAAACTGGCGACCACGGGACTGGACCTCACCCCCGGCGAGTTCTTCGTCTACATGCTGCTGGCCGTCGCGGGCACGTGGCTGGTCTGCTCCTCCCTGCTGGCCCCGTTCTTCGGGCCGGTGGCCGGACTGATCGGCCTCTGGTCCGCCAACGCCTTCCTGAACTGGCAGCGCGCCCGCCGCACCGAACGCTTCATCAACCAGCTCCCCGAACTGGCCCGGATCCTCGCCAACGCCACCCAGGCCGGTCTCGCCCTGCGCACCGCCATCGGCATGGCGGCGGAGGAACTGGAGGCCCCGGCGGGCGAGGAACTGGCCCGGGTCGCGGACCGCCTCGCCGTCGGGCACTCCATCGAGGAGTCCCTCGGGGAGATCGTCGACCGGCTCCCGTCCCGCGAACTGGTCGTCCTCGTCTCCACCCTGGTCCTCTCCGCCCGCGCGGGCGGCGCCATCGTGGGCAGCCTGCGCAACCTCACGGTGACCCTGGAGCAGCGCAAGGAGACCCGCCGGGAGATCCGTACGCAGCTCTCGCAGGTGACGGTGACGGCGTACCTGGTACCGGCCATCGGACTGGGCTCGCTGCTGCTGGTGAACGCGATGATGCCGGGCGCCCTGGACCGGATGACCGGCGCGCTGATCGGGCAGGTCGCTGTGATCGTCGCCCTGGGGCTCTTCGCGCTGGGCTTCGTCCTGATCCGCCGGCTGTCGAAGATCGACGTGTGAGGGGGCTGACGCCGCGATGACCGCCTACCTCCCCCTCCTCCTCGCCCTGGCCGCGGCCCTGTCCGTCTTCGGTGTCCTGCACGGCATCCGCCTCTACCGCGCCGACGTCAAACTCCCGACCGACCTGGCCCTGGCCCTGGAGGTCGGCGCCACCCGCGCCACCGCCGTCGGCTCGCTCGTGGACCGCCTCGGCATCCGCTGGGCGCCGCTGGTGCTGCGGCTGATGGGCGCCAAGCAGGTGGCCCGCAAGCGCCGCCAGATCGACATGGCGGGCAACCCGGCCGGCCTGACCATCGACCGCTACGCCGCCCGGCGCGCGGTCTACGGATTCCTGGRCGGACTCGGCGCCCTGGCCATGCTCGTGAACGGGCGGCTCGTCCTCGCCCTCCTCATGGTGGCCTTCGGCCTGTTCTGGATCGAGGTCGGCCTGTGGTCGGCCATCCGGGTCCGCCGCGACCACATCGAGCGGATCCTCCCGGACTTCCTCGACGTCCTCGCGGTCGTGGTCAGCGCCGGACTCGGCTTCCGCCAGGCCCTGGAGCGCGTCGCGGACAAGTACACGGGCCCCTGGTCCGACGAGATCCGGATCACCCTGCAGCAGATGGACATGGGCGTCAGCCGCCGCCAGGCCTTCGACGACCTGCGCCGGCGCAACGACTCCGAACAGGTGGCCCAGTTCGTCACCGCCCTCCAACAAGGCGAGGAACTGGGCTCCCCGATCGTGGACACCCTCATCGCCATCGCCGAGGACATGCGCCGCACCGACGCCCAGAACGCCCGCCGCCGCGCGGCCCGCGCCGTCCCGAAGGCCACCTTCGCCGTCACCATGTTCATGCTCCCCGGCACCCTGATCCTGCTGGTCTGCGGGTTCGTCTACGGAGCCAACGTGGACTTCGGCGCACTGCTCGGGGGCGGGTGAGCCGCCATGACCGCACTGCATTCACCGGCACTGCATTCACCGGCACTGCGCGCGCCCCGCGGACGGGGCGCGGCTCCCGCCCCCTCCCTCGCGGTCCAGGCGAACGCCCTCCAGTGCCTGTGCCGGCAGGTCATGGCCTTCCGGCTGGTGATGATCGGCCTCGGCGCCCCCTTCTCCCTGGGCCGGACGGCATCCGGGGGACCCACGTACCTGGTGTCCGGCGCGCTGCTGGCCACCTTCATGCTGTCCTACGTCCTCTTCCGCGACTGGGAGCGCTTCGGGCCGCTGCTGCTGCGCCACCGCTGGCTGCTGGCGGTGGACATGGTCCTGAGCGGGCTCCTGCTGATCGTGGCCACCCCCACCTCCCCGGTCGGGCTGGTGGCCCTGTGCACCCCGCTGCTGGCCGGGCTGGTCTACGGATGGCGGGGCTCGGCGGTGTACGCGGCCGCGCAGGCGGTGGCGGTGGCCGCGCTGGGCGGCGGCTTCGTGCTCTGCCTGCTGTGCGTGGTGGCCGGGGCCGCCGGCTCCGGGCTGCGGGAGCTGCTGCTGCGCTTCGGGGCCGCCGTACGGAGCCTGGCGGCGGCCGAGGCGGTCCGGGACGAGCGGGAGCGGATGGCCCGGGAGATGCACGACTCGGTGGCCAAGACCCTGCACGGCCTGGCGCTGGCCGCCGACGCCCTCGCCCGGACCCCCGACCCGGCGGCGATCCGCCGCCAGGCCGAACTGGTCGCGGACGCGGCCCGCCGCGCCTCCGCGGAATCCCGGGCCCTGCTGACGGAGCTGCGCGCGCCCGGCGCCGCCCTCCTGCCGGGGCTGCGCGCCCTGGGCGCGGAACTCACCACCACGGGCACGCTGCCCGTCCTTCCCCCGGGGGTGGTGCACCAGCTCCTCTCCGTCGCCGGGGAGGCGGTGGAGAACGCCCGCCGCCACGCGGGGGCCTCGCGCGTGGAGATGTCGGTGTGCGCGGGGCCGTCGGCGCTCACGGTGACGGTCGAGGACGATGGCGTCGGCCTGCCCCCCGTACTGCCGGCCGGGCACTTCGGGGTCCTCGGCATGCGGGAACGCGCACGGTCCATCGGCGCCGCCTTCGAGGTCGGCCCCCGCACCGCGGGCACCGGCACCCGGGTCCGCCTGACCCTGCCGACGGGGGGCCGCACGTGACCGCCCTGCGCGTCCTGATCGCGGACGACAACCCGGTCGTCCGCGCGGGCCTGAGCAGCCTCCTGGCCACCACCGCCGACCTCGTGGTCGTGGCGGAGGCCCGGGACGGCCACGAGGCCCTCCACCTGACCCGGCTCCACGGCCCGGACGTGATCCTGCTGGACGTCCGCATGCCGGGAGTCGACGGCATCTCGGCCCTGCCGCACCTCGTGTGCCTGGCACCGGTGCTGATGCTGACGTACAGCCAGGAGGCCGATGTCGTCCGCGAGGCACTGCTGTTGGGCGCGGGCGGCTACCTGGTCCACGGCGAGTTCACGCCCGACGACCTCCTGCGCGCGGTCCGGGACACCCGCGCCGGCCGCGCCCATTTCACCCCGACGGCGGCGACCGTCGTGCTCGCGGAACTCCGGTCCTCTTCGCAACAGCAACGAAATGTGGGACAGTCTACGGAGCGCGTGCACAACTCCGTTGCTTTCGGGCTGAGTTCGCGGGAGGTGGAGATCATGGATCTGATCGCGTCCGGCATGAACAACCAGCAGATCGCCGGCGCCTGCTTCATCAGTGAGAAGACGGTCAAGAACCACATCAACCGCATCTTCGCCAAGCTCCGGAGCACCTCCCGCAGCCAGGCCATAGCCCGATGGCTGGGAACCGCCCGTCCAGGGGTGACCGGTCATGGGTAGACGGAGTGCGCAGTGGGTCCGTATTTGGGCCCCGGGACCCTTGGTGACGACCGGTAACTCGTCGTACCGTCCGCAAATCAACAGCGGCACCGGCCCGGGAGGGAACCCCCATGTCACACAACAGGCTGCTGAAGGCATCGGTCGAGGCGAAGCTCCGCCTGAACGACTGGACGGACACGGCGGTCACACGCCTCCGCAGGCGCTACGCGAACCCCGATCGGGGGCAGACCGCGTTCGAGTACCTGGGCATCATCCTGGTGGTCGTGGTGATCATCGGGGCGATCGTGGGCTCGGGTATCGGTACCGAGATCACGACGAAGATCAAGAAGGCAGTGCAGGACATCAAAGCCGGCTAGTGGCGCCCTTCGGCAAGCTTGACGCCAGTCGAGGGCAGGCCTTCCCCATCTACATCGTGGTGGTGGCGGGTCTGCTCTTCGCTGCGCTTGCCCTCTTCGTCGTCGGCCAGGCCTCCGTCACGCGAAGCGACGCGCAGGGCGCGGCTGACGCTGCTGCGCTGGCGGCGGCCGGGGAGGCCCGGGACGGCGGGTTGGCCGGTCTGGATCTGGTTGAACTGAAGCCGGGCGACTGGGTGAAGCTCCTGACGGGCGACCTCCTCACCGGTAAGGGTGCCTGCGCCGCCGCCGTCGACTTCGCGGCCAGGAACGACGCCCAGGCCACCTGTGAATCGTCGCTACCCCGCTTCGCCGTCACGGTGGAGACGAACCGCACGGTGGGCGAGTCGGTGATCCCCGGAACGGACGGCATGCACGGCGAGGCCCGAGCAGCAGCGGTCATCGAGCCCCTGTGCACGCTGGGATCCGCACCCACCCCCACCCCCACCGCGACGCCCCGGCCCGACCCCACCGCCACGGCATCTCCCGGGCCGAGCGCCCCGCCGGTGCCGGCCCGGGTCAAGCTGCGGTGCAAAGGGGGCAAGTCCATCGACATCGACCCGTTGAACCCGGGATCCCTGCGCGAGCTGGCGCGGTCCCTGTTCAACGTGCGACTGGTCGAGTGAGAGCCAATGAGAGACAAGGAAGCGGCTTACATGAGCATTCGGCACACGGTGAAGGTCCGCGGGGGAGCGGCCACGGCGGTCGTGGCGATCCTGGCCCTCGCGTTGGCCGGTTGTGGGAGCGGGGAGAAGCCGAAGGCGAAGGACGTGCAGAGCGCTTCGTCACCGAAGTCTCAGGGTGGTTCGTCCGCTACGACCCCCACGGGCGGGGGTGGCTCCGCACCGCTTCAGGTCCTTGCGTCGGTGAACGGTTCGGACGGCTTGACCCTCGTCATCAATTCCGTGCAGCGCGACGCCGGTGGATTCGTCACCGTGAACGGACAGATTAAGAACGGCGGCAGTGAGAGCTTCGCGGGCACGTCGGCATGGCGTGGCATCGAACTGAAGGGAAGCGGGGAATCTGTGGCAGGGGCGACCCTGGTCGACAAGGCCGGAAAGAAGCGCTATTACGTGCTCCGTGACACGGAGTCCAGGTGCCTGTGCACCACGGGGATCTCAAGCGTCGCCGCCGGACAGAGCGTGGCCTTCTTCGCCCAGTTCCCCGCCCCACCAGCCTCCACCACCGAGGTCGAGTTCAGCCTTCCCACCTTCGCCACGGCAACCGTCAAGATCTCTGGGTGACGCCATGACAAAACGCCACCGCACCGCCGCCGCCACGGCCGTAGCCGGGCTGATCATCGCCGGGGTTCATTTCGTCGGCGCGGCCAGCGCCCACGCCGACGACGTCAAGCCGTCCACGCCGCCCGGCACCGAGCCGTCCGCCTCCGCGCCCGTGCCGATCGACTCCGCCTCACCCGGGCTGAAGATCCCCCAGGGCGGGACCCTCGCCCCCGCCAAGGTGCTCGACATCGCCGAGGTCGTCGAGGACCTCGGCGGGGAGCAGCGGCGGCAGGAGACCAACCAGACCGTGATGATGGCCCTGCAGTCCGAGGTCCTCTTCCCCGAGAACAGCGCCGTCTTCAACGCCCAGGCCGCCGCCCGCATCCAGGCCATCGCCAACGAGATCAACACCCAGAAGGCCACCCGCGTCCGCGTCTTCGGCTTCACCGACGACCAGGGCAGCTACGAGCACGGCAAGGAGCTCAGCAAGCAGCGCGCCGACGCCGTGCAGGCGGAGCTGGCCAAGACCGTCACCGCCCCCGGGGTCACCTACGACGTCCGCGGCTACAGCGAGGACTACCCGATCGCCGACAACAGCACCGAGGAAGGCCGCAAGAAGAACCGGCGCGTCGAGATCACCTTCCCGCGCAGCACCGGCGGCTAGCCGGGCGGCCCGTCAGCCGGTCAGGCGTTCCGCCATCGCGCGCGCCCTGCGCGCCGGCTCCGGGCCCGGGGAGAGGGCGGCCACCGTGATCGCGCCCTCGATCAGGATCAGCAGGTCGTCGGCCGTGGCGGGGGAGTCCGGGACGAGTTCCGCGAGCAGTGCGCGCAGGTCCGCCTTGTGGCGGCGTACGGCGTCCAGCACCCCGGGCGGCCCGCCGTCGCCCAGCTCCCCGTACGCGTTCAGGAAGGCGCAGCCCCGGAAGTCCGGCTCCGAGAACCACCGCTCCAGCCAGTCGAAGACCGCGCCGACCGGTTCCGGGGCCCCCGTGACCGCCTCCCGCAGGCTCCCCGTCCAGCGCCGGTCGCGCCGCTCCAGATAGGCCGTGACCAGGGCTTCCTTCGCCGGGAAGATCCGGTACAGCCGTTTGAGCGGCACCCCCGAGCCCGCGCGGATGCGGTCCATGCCGACGGCCTGGATGCCGTGCGCGTAGAACAGCTCCTCCGCCGCGTCCAGCAGCCGGGTGCGGGCCTCTTCCTCGTCCATGGGGGCAGCGTAGCCCAAACGGCCTTGCGGAGAGAACGATCGTTCTCCTAGGCTTGAGAACGATCGTTCTCCACGACCGAGAGGGGACTTCCGCATGTCCGGAACCACCGCCGTGCGACCGCCCGTTCCGCCCTTCACCGAGGAAACCGCCCGCGCCAAGGTCCAGGCCGCCGAGGACGCCTGGAACAGCCGCGATCCCGAACGCGTCGCCCTCGCCTACACGGAGGATTCCGTCTGGCGCAACCGAGACCGCTTCCTCACCGGCCGGGCCGAGATCCGCGCCTTCCTCGCCGACAAGTGGCAGCGCGAGCTGGACTACCGGCTCCGCAAGGAGCTGTGGGCGTACACCGGAAACCGCATCTCGGTCCGCTTCGAGTACGAGTGGCACGACACCGCCGGCCAGTGGTGGCGCAGCCACGGCAACGAGCAGTGGGAGTTCGACCCCGACGGCCTGATGCGCCGCCGCGAGGCCAGCATCAACGACGTCCCGATCACCGCCGCCGAGCGCCGGATCGCCTGATCCCGCCGGGTGCGGTTCTGTGGAGTCATGGCACAGGTCCGCGCGAACGGCACCACCCTCTTCTACGAGGCCACCGGGAACGGGGAGCCCCTCGTCCTGGTCCACGGCTCCTGGAGCGACCACGACGGCTGGCGGGCCGTCGTGCCCCGCCTCGCGGAGCGCGCGCCGCTGCGCGTCGTGTCCTACGACCGCCGGGGCCACAGCCGCAGCGAGCGCCTGCCCGGGCCGGGCAGCCGGGTGGAGGACGAGGAGGACCTGGCCGCCCTCATCGAGGCCCTCGGCCTCGCTCCGGCGCACGTGGCCGGGAACTCCTTCGGCGCCTCCACCGCCCTCGGGCTCGCCGCCCGCCGCCCGGAGCTCTTCCGCAGCGTCACCGCGCACGAACCCCCGCTCCTCGGCGTCGTCGCCGACGACCCCGCCCTCCGGCCGCTGATGGAAGCCACCCGGCTCCGGATCGAGGGGGTCCTCACCGAGTTGCGCGCGGGCGACGACCGGGCGGGGGCCCGCCGCTTCGTGGAGGAGGTCGCCGTCGGCCCGGGGGCGTGGGACCGGCTGCCGGAGCCGCTGCGCGAGACGTTCGTGGCCAACGCGCCGACCTTCGCGGACGAGCAGGCCGACCCGGCCTGGGCCGACCTGGACCTCACCCGCCTCTCCCGCTACACCGGTCCCGTGCTGCTGACCCGGGGCACCGAGAGCCCGCCCTGGTTCCCGGTGATCACCGACCGGCTCGCCGCCGCGCTGCCGCAGGCGCGGGTCACGGTGCTGGAGGGCGCGGGCCACGTCCCGCACGTCTCCCACCCCGACGTCTACGCGGACAACCTCGCGGCCTTCCTCGCCGCCGGGGCGGACTGACCCGGAGCCCCGGAGGTCACCCCTCCAGCAGATGGTCCGCCTTCCCGGCCTTGATGTCGCGGATCAGCTGACGCAGCGATTCGGTCGAGTCGGTGAGGTAGGCCGCCTCCGCTCCCGCGACGGCGATGTAGCTGTTCCCGTCCCCGTCGACCCCGATCCGGTAGCAGGAGTTCCCCTCACCGCAGAACGGCTCTTCCCAGGTCACGTCCGGCATCGAGGTCAACCTTCCAGGAGGTGGTCGGCCTTGCCGGCTTTGATGTCGCGGATCAGCTGGCGGAGCGATTCGGCGGAGTCGGTGAGGTACGCCGTCTCTGCTCCGGCGACGGCGATGTAGCTGTTGCCGTCCCCGTCGACCCCGATCCGGTAGCAGCTCGCGCCCTCACCGCAGAACGGCTCTTCCCAGGTCACGTCCGGCATGGCAGCCCCTTTCACAACTGGCGTGCGATGGTGTGGATGAAGGTCCGGGACTCCCCGGGAGGCAGGGCCATTCTCTCCAGCAGCTCGAAGTGGGCCCGGTACTTGTCCAGTTGCGCTTCCGCGTACAGGAAGTCAGGGCCGTGCGAGTTGTCCACCTGTACGGTGTCGAGCAGCCTGGTCGGGCCCTCCGCGTAGAGCACGGTCTGACCGGCACCGGGGAAGCCGCCGGCGGCGAACGGAAGGACGCGCACGGTCAGGTTCTCCTGCTGTGACCGCTCCAGCAAGTGTTCTAGCTGGGCCCGGAGGACCGCCCGTCCGCCGAACTGCATGTGCAGGGCCGCCTCGTGCACGATGGCCACGAACTCTCCCGCACCCCCGCCGTCCAGAACCTGCTGGCGGGCGGCCCGGAACGCCAGGCGCAGGGCGACCTCGTCTTCCGGCAGGGAGGGGATGACCATGCGGAACACGGCGAGCGCGTGGTCGGAGGTCTGCAACAGCCCCGGCATGTGGACCGAGAACGCCCCGCGCATCCGGGTGCTGTGCGCCTCCAGTTCCGCGATGTCCAGGAACCCCTGTGGGAGCTGGCCGCGGTAGCGGTCCCACCAGCCGCGACCCGGTGAGGTCAGTGCCATCAGGCCTGCGATGTGCTTCTCGTCGGTCACCGAGCAGTTGCGGGCCAGTGTGCGCAGCCGCTCCGCGGAGATGGCGCGGGTTCCCGACTCCATCGCGGAGATGGCTCCCCTGTCCACACCCAAGAGCCCGGCGGCGCGTTCGGCCGAGACCCCGGCCGTCGTGCGCATCCTGCGCAGTTCGTACCCCAGTCTCTTCTGGCGCTCCGTCGGCGTGGTCCTCGCGGTCATGCCGTGCAGTCTGGCCTGTCGGGGGCTGCCTGGCCACGAACGGGTGATTTCGTCCGCAGTGGGGGCCAAATTTGGCCCCATCCCACTACGTTGGAGAACGCACCGCCCACGCAGGGGAGTTGAAGTGCATCGCCGCAGCATGCCTCGGGCCTCGGCGACGAGCCACGCTCCCCGTTCCGCGTCGGCCATCCGTGCGCGTCGAACTCGCCTTCGTCCAAGCCGACTTCAGGGAGTCCGTCATGCCCAGCCCCCTTTCGTCCTGCCCGCCGCCCCGGCCCGTCGAGGGTCCGTGCGAGCCGCCCGCACCCGACGGGCTCGCGTGCAGCCTCACCGTRCCCGCAGCCCCGTACAGCGGCCAGATCGCGCGCGGCGCCGTGCGGTCCGTGCTGCACGCCTACCGGCTCGACGCCCTCGCCCCCGCCGCCGTACAGGTCGCCGGGGAACTGATCGCCGCCACCTGGGACTTGGAGCCCGGCCGGAGCCTCTACCTCTCCGTCCGGTACCGCGACGACGCACTGCGGCTCAGCGTCTACGACGGCCACGCCCCCCACGCCCACCCCCGCCTGGCGGCCCACTGCGAGGCCCGGCGGCGGGCGGGGCTGCGGGTGATGGCGGCCGTCGTGCGGGACTGCGGCGGGGTGTGGGGGTTCGGGGAGTCCCGGGAGCCCGGAGGCGGTACGCGGACCTGGGCGAGCCTGCCCCGGGACGGGGCCGTTGGGTATCTCCCGGCCCGATGAACTTCTTTGATCGGGCGCGTCCGCATGCAGGGGGGCGGACCAGGTGACCTCCCCTGCGGCGCAGTACAGGGACGTCCTGGTTGACTTTCAGGACTTCGTGCGCACGGTGCGCCCGAACACCGGAGCGGGGGTCTGACGATGGGGCGTCTTTGGGACAGGTGGACCGGTACGAAGCACCCGGGCGCCGGGGTCAGGCCTCTGCCCACCATGGAGGTGCGGGAAGCGCTGCTTGCGCTCAACGCGCCGGAGGCGCCGTTCCAGCTGCGCCACGCCTTCCCGAAGGAGAAAGCAGACCTGGTGGCGGAGCGGCGGATCCCGGAGCTGAAGCTGACCGTCAAGATCCGAATGCGGTTGGTTCCGGCGGCCCGCGAGGTGCGTGTGCTCGAAGAGCAGTGGGGGAACGTGTCGCACGAGTACTCCGACTGGCAGTACGGCCGTGGGGGCGCGACCCTGGTCGCCAGGGAGTGGAAGTTCGAGAAGGGCCCCGACGGACGTCGCCGGTTCGTCGAGACGTTTCGGTACAGCTCGCGGGACATGAAGGACCCCCTGCGGGACACCGTTCTCGCCGCCGGGTGGACCTGGCGGGGAGTGCTGCTCAAGTGGTGAAGGGGGTCGCGGGTCTCCGCCGGGTGAACATCCCCTGACAGGACGGCTGTTCGGGCGTGAGCACTTGGTCGGACGGTCAGGATGCGGGCATGGTGGTGGATGTCAGACGGAACCTCGCCGGTGCGGTCTTCGCCGTCGTGCTGATGGGGGCCGCGCTCTGGTGGGTGTCGCTCCCGGATGCCGTGCGGGTGCCCGCCCGGACCTGTGGGGGTGTGCTGCCGGGGAGGGCGGTCGCCGCGCTGTTGCCGTCGAAGACGCGGGGCGAGGGGTACGCGGAGTCCCGGGGGCCCGCCGACGGCGGCACCTGGTGCCGGATGACCGCCGGGGGCGGCGCCCTCTGGGCCGGCCACTACTGGCTCGCCCCCGACGACGCCCGGAGCCGCGTGCGGGGCAACGACCCCGTCCGGCTGGCGGAGGTCGAGGGATACGCGAACGCCCATGCGGGGGTCCTCTACCTGCCCTGCCGGGCCCCCGCCGGCGTCGAGGCCCGCTGGCTCGCGGTCACCGTGTACCGGAGGGAGAGCCGGGTGGCGGGGGAGGGGGTGCCGCCCGGCAGCGCGCAGCCGCTGGCCGCCCTCGCCGCCGACGCGGCGCGCCACCTCGCCCCGCTCCTGCCCTGCGACCTCGGCTTCCGCATCGCCCCCGGACCGCCGGTCGCGGGTACGGCCGTCGTCGAGCCGAACCTCCCCGATGCGACGGTCCCCGCGCCGCCGCCGGACCCCGCGTCGACGGCCGCTACTGCGCCTGGTGGGCCCGCGTGATGAGGTCCGTCGCCACCTCCAGGGCGGCCTGGCGGGTCTCCTCCGGGTCGCCCTCCACGTGCTGGAGGAACATCATCCCCGCGTGCAGGGTGAACAGGGCGCTCACGCAGCGCACCTGGTCCGCCAGCGGCCCCTCGTCCGTGCGCAGCAGTTCCACCAGGGTGAAGAGCCGCTTCTTGACGGTCTCGCCGATGCTGAGCTCCCGCATCGTCGCCTGGTTCTCCTGCATGAAGCGGTACAGCTGTGCGCCCGACGCCATCGCCTCGCTGTACCGGCGCAGGACCTCCCGCTTGGTCTCCAGGGTCCGGGGCTGCCCCTGGGCCCACTCGATCAGCTCGTCGATCGGCCGCGTCGAGTCCTCGAAGACACTGATGATGATGTCTTCCTTGGTCTTGAAGTGGTAGTAGAGCGCCGCCTTGGTGACGTCCAGCCGCTCCGCGATCTCCCGCAGGGAGGTCTTCTCGTACCCCTGCTCGGCGAAGAGTTCCAGCGCGACGTCCTGGATGCGCTGGCGCGTGTTTCCGCGCTTGGCCTGCGGAGCGGTGCCGCTGGAACTGCTGGACATGACTCTCCCCACGAGAACTTACTTGACGCCCGGCTAGTAGCAGGGCTACCTTCCCCAGTGTAGTGAACTAGCCGGGCGGCAAGTAAGTGCCCGACCGAACGAAGAAGTGCCAGTACCAGGGGAGTGGACATGAGTGAGACGGTCAAGCAGGCGGGCGCCTCGGGGGAGGTGAAGCCGCGCAGCGTGCGCGTCGTGCTCATGGCACTCATGATCGCCATGCTGCTCGCCATGCTAGACAACATGATCATCGGGACCGCGATGCCGACCATCGTCGGTGAGCTCGGTGGTCTCGAACACCTCTCCTGGGTGGTCACCGCCTACACCCTGGCGACTGCGGCCTCCACCCCCATCTGGGGCAAGATCGGTGACATGTACGGGCGCAAGGGCTCGTTCCTCACCTCGATCGTCATCTTCCTCGTCGGTTCCGCCCTCAGCGGTATGGCCCAGGACATGGGTCAGCTGATCGGCTTCCGTGCGATCCAGGGTCTGGGCGCCGGTGGTCTGATGGTCGGCGTCATGGCGATCATCGGCGACCTGATCCCGCCCCGTGAGCGCGGCAAGTACCAGGGCATGATGGCCGGCGTGATGGCCCTCGCCATGATCGGCGGTCCGCTGGTCGGCGGCACCATCACCGACCACATGGGCTGGCGCTGGGCCTTCTACATCAACCTCCCGCTCGGCGCCGTCGCCCTCGCGATGGTCACGGCCGTGCTGCACCTGCCCAAGAAGAAGGCGCAGGGGAAGATCGACTACCTGGGCGCGGCCCTGCTGACCGTCGCCATCACCTCGACCGTCCTCGTCACCACCTGGGGCGGCACCGAGTACGCCTGGGGTTCCGCGGAGATCATCGGCCTGATCGTCGCCGGCCTGCTCTCGCTCGCCGCCTTCCTCTACGTCGAGACCAAGGCCGCCGAGCCGGTCATGCCGCTGCACATCTTCCGCAGCCGCAACTTCACGCTCATGTCCGTGATCGGCTTCCTCGTCGGCTTCGCGATGTTCGGCGGCGTGCTCTACCTGCCGCTCTTCCAGCAGGCGGTGCAGGGCGCCTCCGCCACCAACTCGGGCCTGCTCCTCCTGCCGATGCTGCTCTCGATGATGGTCGTCTCGCTCGTCGCGGGCCGGATCACCACCAGCAGCGGCCGGTACAAGGTGTTCCCGATCATCGGCGGCGCGCTGATGGTCGTCGGGCTCTTCCTGCTCGCCTCCATGGACACCGGCACCACCCGCCTCGTCTCCGGTCTCTACATGGCCGTCCTCGGCGCCGGTCTCGGCTTCCTGATGCAGATCACCATGCTGGTCGCGCAGAACAGCGTGGACATGAAGGACATGGGCGTCGCCTCCTCCTCGGCCACGCTCTTCCGCACCCTGGGCGGCTCCTTCGGCGTGGCCCTCATGGGCTCGCTCTTCACCACCCAGGTCACGGACACCATGTCCGAGCGGCTCGGCCCGCAGGCGGCCAAGGCCGCGGGCTCCGCCCAGCTGGACGCGGCGAGCCTGGCCAAGCTGCCCGAGGCCGTGCGCGACGCCTACCAGCACGCGGTGGCCGCCGGTACGCACTCGGCGTTCCTGCTGGGCGCGGGCATCGCCGTACTGGGCTTCGTACTCGCCTGGTTCGTCAAGGAGGTCCCGCTGCGGGGCGCCGGTCCGGCCCAGGCCGGCGGCGAGGGCGCCAAGGCCGCGCCCGCTCCGCAGGACTCCTTCGCGCACTGAGTCCCCCGCGCGGGAACGCGCGGTACGCACGCGGCACACGCCACACGCCACACGGGTCCGGCCCGGGGAGAGATCCCCGGGCCGGACCCGTTCCGTTGCGGCCCCGGGGGCCCGGCCGGGCGAGCGGCGGAGGGCGCGAGGCGACGGAGGGGGGGGCGGGGCGTGGTGCGGCGTCGCGGGATCAGCCGGTGTCGAGGCCGTCGACGAGGCGGTTGAGGAACCGGTCGAAGGTGGCTTCGGGGGTGAGGGGGCGCCCGGGGGCGGCGAGGGCTTCGGCGAGTTCCGGGTGGCGGCCGTCCGTCGCGACAGCGGTGAGGTAGCGGACTTCGGCCGCGATCCGGTCGGGGGACCGTGAGGCCGCGGCCTGCGCGATCTCATGGCCGACGTGTCCGGCCACGAATGCGGTGAGCTGGGCGAAGATCTCCAGCTTCGCCGCACCGTCCAGCCCGGTGGGCCGCAGGGCGGCGAGCGCGCGTTCCAGGAAGGCCAGGGTGTTGGGGCCGGGGGTGCGGTGGGTGGCCAGAGCGGCGGGCAGCCAGGGGTGTCGCAGCATGTGGGCGCGCTGGAGGTGGGCGATGGCCTTCAGCTCGGCGCGCCAGTCGCCGGTGGGCGTGTGCGCGGCCGGCAGTTCGCCGCTGACGTGGTCGACCATCAGCTCCAGCAGCGTCTCCTTGTCGGGGGCGTAGCTGTAGAGCGACATGGCACCGGCTCCGACCTGTGCGGCGACCTTCCGGATGGTGACCGCTTCGAGCCCCTCCGCGTCCGCCAGGGCGACGGCCGCCGCGGTGATCGTCTCTCTGCTGTAGGCGGGCTTGCGCCCCCTGCGGGGCTGGTCGGAACTCAGCCAGAGCTGCTCGGGGTCGATGCCTGCGGCATCGGCCCCTCCTTTACGGGGCATGGGTGCGTGCTCCCTTCCTTGATCAGGGCGGCCCTTGCGGGCTTCATCCAAGCATCCTGTATTCTCGTACACTGTACGGATATCGAGGAGGGGAACGATGGCAACACGCACGCACGGTCCTGCGCCGACGACGACCTGGGCCATGCCTTCCGGTAAGCCGCCGCTGGCCTCACGGATGATGAGGGCGACCTGGCGCGGCCTCCCGGCCAAGCGGCACGACGTCGGGTGGGAGCCGGGACTGCTGGTGCCGGCCGCCGACGGCAGCCCGCTGGTCACGGACCACTACTTCCCGCGCGCCGACGGCGACTTCCCCACCCTCCTGGTGCGCTCGCCGTACGGCAGGGGCCTGCCGTGGTCCCCCATGTACGGCGTGCTCTTCGCCGAACAGGGCTTTCACGTGGTGGTGCAGAGCTGCCGCGGCACCGGCGGCTCCGGCGGTGAGTTCGAGCTGTGGCGCAACGAGGCCGCTGACGGCCGGGCCACGGTGTCCTGGCTGCGCGAGCAGAGCTGGTTCGACGGAACACTGGGGACCGTCGGGCCCAGCTACCTGGGATACGTGCAGTGGGCCCTCGCCGCGGACCCGCCGCCGGAGCTGAAGGCGATGGTGGTGCAGGTGGGGCTGCACGATCCGTACTCCCTGTTCTACGCGGACGGTGCGCTCCGCCTGGAGAACGCCCTCGCCGTCGGCGTCGGCATGACGTACCAGCACCAGGGCATGGGCCGGTTCATCAGGGCGACGATGCGTCTGCAGCGTCGCCTGGGCGAGGTCACCACCGCACGGCCGCTGCGCGGGGCGTACGTGCCCGCCCTCGGCGGCGACGTGCCCTGGCTGGACGACGTGATGTCGCACCCGGACGCCGAGGACGCGTACTGGCACGGTGCGTCGCTGGCGGCGGTGGCGGAGCGGCTGGGCGTGCCGACCGCTTTGATCACCGGATGGCACGACGTCATGGGCGACCAGACCCTCGGGCAGTACCACCGGCTGCGCGAGGCCGGCTGCGAGACCTCCCTGCTCGTCGGCCCCTGGACCCACACGTCCGCGCTGCAGCAGGGGTGGCCCGAGGTCTTCGCCGAGAGCCTCGCCTGGCTGCGCGCGCACCTGTGCGGCGACCCCTCCGGCCTYCGCCCCACCAGGGTCCGCGTGCACGTCGGCGGCGAAGACGACTGGCGGGACCTCGACGACTGGCCGCCGGCCACGGCCGCCACCTCGTGGTTCCCCGCCGAGCGGGGGCAGCTCACCGAGCGGGCTCCCGCGGAATCCGCGCCACTGGCGTCGTTCCGCTACGACCCGGACGACCCCACCCCCTCGCTCGGCGGCCCGCTGCTCTCCCGTACGGCCGGTCCGCGTGACAACGGCACCCTGGAGATCCGGGACGACGTACTGACGTTCACCGGGCCGCCGCTGACCGCACCCGTGGACGTCCTCGGCCCGGTCTCCGCCCGGTTGACCCTCTCCACGGACACCGGCCACGCCGACGTCTTCACCCGCCTGTGCGACGTGGACGAACAAGGCCGCTCCGTCAACATCTGCGACGGGCTGGGCCGGCTCCGGACGGCCGAGGGGATGCCCTCGCCCATCACCGTGCCGATGAGTGCCACCGCCCACCGCTTCGCCGTCGGTCACCGCATGCGCTGGCAGATCAGCGGGGGCGCACATCCGCGCTACGCCCGCAATCCCGGCACCGGGGAGTCGTCGGTGGACGCCACGGCCTTCACGCCGGTGCGCATCACGCTCCACACGGACTCTGCGCTGGTGCTTGCGACGCCCGCCCCCGGTGGCGTGGGGCAGGAGGGGCGTCCGGGGCTATAAAGGACCAAAGTCCTTATTACCTGGAATTTATAGGGCAATCGGGTGGAACCCGGCCTGGTTCCAAGACGTCATGACCCACAGGACCCTCGCAAGTCCGGATGGGGAGTGGACACATGACGCGCACGCAGAAGCAGGCCCTGCGGACCCGGATGGCAGTCGGCGCCTCGGCCGTGGCCGTCGCCGCGACCGTCTGGGGCGTGACGGCCCTGGTCGCCACGGACGACCACACCGCCCCCCGGCAGGGGAGCGCCCCCCGCCAGGGCGAAGCGGACGGCGGGCCGGACGAGGGGGGCACCGGCGGGGCCGCCCCCGCTGCCCCCGCCGCACCGGCGGGACTGCCCGACACCATCGCCCACGCCTCGGAGGGCGGCGGGAACACCGTCAACATCACCATCGACGACGGCCCCGACCCCCGCTGGACCCCGCAGGTCCTCGACGTCCTGGCCCGCCACGACGTGAAGGCCGTCTTCTGCATGATCGGCCCGCAGGCCGAGGCCCACCCGGAGCTGGTCAAGCAGGTCGTCGCGGCCGGTCACCGGCTCTGCGACCACACCATGAACCACGACACGGCCATGGACAAGAAGCCCGTCGCGTACCAGGAGGCGCAGATCCTCGACGCGAAGAAGCTGATCGAGGAGGCGGCGGGCGGCGGCGCGAGGGTCGAGTACTACCGGGCCCCCGGCGGGGCCTTCACCCCCGACAGCCGGCGGATCGCCGCCGCCCACGGCATGCGCCCGCTCGGCTGGAACGTCGACACCAAGGACTTCGGCAAGCCCGGGACCGCCGCCATCGTGGCCGCCGTCAAGCGCGAGATGGGAAACGGCCCGACGGTGCTCTTCCACGACGGGGGTGGCGACCGCCGGCAGACCGTCGAGGCCCTCGACCAGGTGCTGACCTGGCTGAAGGAGCAGGGCCGGCCGACCGGCTTCCCGGTCCGCACCGCCCCCTGAACCGCCCCCGCACCGCCCCCTGAACCGCGCCCGCACCGCCCCCTGAACCGCGCCCGCGCCGCCGCCTGACACGCCGTCCGGCGGCGAACGGGTGAGGGTCGCCGCGCCCACGGCCGCCACGGTGTTCCCTGGTCGCGCACGCAGCACCGTACGCACGCATCCGCCCAGGAGCCCCCGTGATCGATCCCACCCAGCTGACCGACCCCGCCGTCCGCGCCTTCGTCACCGCCGTGAACGCCGGGGACCGCACGGCCTTCCACGCGGTCCTGACCCCCGGCGCGACCATGTCCGACGACGGCTCGGACCGCGACGTCGACGACTGGACGGAGCGGGAGATCTGGTCCTGCCACGGCCACATGTCGGTCGACTCCGAAGCCGACGGGGGCCGCTCCCTGGTGGTGGACTACCGCAACGACACCTGGGGCGAGATGCGCACCGCCTGGCGGTTCGAGATCGCCGACGGCCACGTCGTCCGCTTCGAGACCGGCCAGGCCTGATCCCCGGGTCCCGGGGCTACAGCCCCCGCGCCACCTCCATCACCGCCGCCGTCAGCGGGCCGTTCTCCGGGGCCGTACCGCCCGGGAAGCCGAAGCGGCGGCGCGTGTACCCGTACGCAATGCCCGTGACCGGGTCGGCGAAGCCGAGCCCGCCCGACGCGCCGCAGTGCCCGAAGGCCTCCGGGCCCACCGCGTGCTGCCGCTCGAAGCCCAGACCGAAGTGGTCGGCCTCCGGAACGACCGAGTCCGCGCCCGGGGTGTGCGGCCGCGCGACGTCCGCCACGGTCTCCGGCTTCAGCAGCGCGGGGAGGCCGTTCAGCCCGCCGACCGCCGCCGCGTACAGGTCCGCCACCGCGCGCGCCGTGCCGACGCCGCCCGCGGAGGCCGGGCCCCGGCCCTTCACCTGCGGGTGGTTGGCGTACGCGACCAGGTCCATCGCGGGCTCGCGGTGCCAGTTGAAGGCGATCTTCAACAGCTCCGGCAGCGGCTCGCCCGCGGCCAGCACCTCCAGCTGGGCCGGGGTCGGCACCATCTCCAGGACCGGCTTCCAGCGGCCCTCCTCGGAGGCCGGCAGACCCATGTACAGGTCCAGCCCGTACGGGACCCGCAGCCGCTCCTCGTAGACCTCCTGCAGGGACCGGCCGGTCACCCGCCGGACCACCTCGCCCGTCAGGGCGCCGATCACGAAGGCGTGGTAGCCGTACGCCGTACCGGGCTCCCAGTAGGGCTCGGAGCCGGCCAGCCGCGCCGCGATCAGGGCGTCGTCCGCGATCTCCTCGTACGAGAAGCCCTCGGGGGTGTTGATCAGCCCGGAGCCGTGCGCGACCAGCTGCCGCACCGTCAGGCGCTCCTTGCCGTGCCCCGTGAACTCCGGCCAGTACGAGGACACCGGCCGCTCCAGGTCCAGTACGCCCTCCTGCGCCAGCAGGGCCACCACCAGGTGCGCGGCACCCTTGGTGATCGAGTAGACCCCGGTCAGGGTGTCCCCCTCGGTGTCCTCGCCGCCCCACAGGTCGACGACGACCCGCCCGTGGTGACGCACCGACAGCTGTGCCTCGGGCGAGACGTGCTCGCCGGTCACGAAGGCCTCGAACTCCTCCCGCACCGGCTCCCAGCCCGCCGCCACCGTTCCGTTCACCGTCACGCTCATGACATCCCCCGTCCGTCGCACGCGGATCTTTCCGCTGTGTCCGTGGGCAGCCAACCAGGGGCGGTGGGATCGTATTCCTGTCGGATCCGGGAGTTCGTCACCTGCGCGCGTCCGGCCCGCTCCCTTACGGGTGAACGCGCCCGCGGCGTCGTTCCGCCCGCCGCGGGCTCCCGTTGGGCCGTGCATGAACCGCACCCGCACCGTCGCCCTCAGCCTCGCCGCCGCCGTCGCGGCCCTCGCGCCCGCCCTCGGGCAGGCCGCCGCCACCGCCGCGCCGGGCACGGCCTACCTCCAGGACCCGGCCGGGGACGAGCACGCGATGAAGTCCATGTGGACCAAGGACGACATGCACAAGGTGGAGGGACAGCTCCGCTTCCACCCGGGCGTGCAGTACAAGACGGTGACCCGGCCCGGTCCGCAGGAGGCGCCCGAGTGGAAGCGCCAGGTGGGCGACCCCAAGACGCTGGCCTGGCAGCCCTCGTACGAGTTCGCCTGGGCGGTCTCCGACTCGGCGGTCGTCAAGAAGGCCCTGACCACCAAGGACGGCAACCAGCCGATCGTCGTCCACGCGGTGCTGCGCGACGCGAAGGGGGCCGCGGCGGGCGAGGTGCGCAAGGAACTGTCCGGGCAGCCGGCGACGGGGCGTCAGAAGGTGGCGGGGAACAAGCGGATCGCGTGCGACACCGGCGAGTACACGGTGGAGTGGTCGCTCACCCGGACCGGCTACGGGACGCTGACGGGCACCCTGCGCTGGGACTCCAGCTGCGAGCAGTACCGGACGGCGTTCGCCGCGGAGAACGGGGCGCACTAGCCACGCGCAGGAGGAGGGGGAGGGGAGGCCTGGCGCCCCGGCACCTTGTGGGTGCTCGGCGGGCGGCCGGGCCGGGGCCTTGGATCAAGGCCGTCACGGTCATGGTGCCGTACGGGATGGGTACGGGCGGAGGGCCGAAGGTCCCGGATCGGGAGGTGCTTCAGTGCTTCTTCCCCGCCTCCGCCGCCTTCGCGGCCATGCCCTCCAGAATGGCCTTCGGGTCGCCGCCCGGCTCCACGGCCCGCCCGATCCCGCGCTTGATGGTGTCGCTGACCGTCACCCACGTCGGGTCGTTGACGGGGTAGAGCTGGGCGCCGCGCAGGGCGGTCAGGAACTGCTCGTCGGTCTTGTCGAGACCCCCGCCCGCCGGGGTGCGGGAGGCCGTGACCGTCGAGGGCAGCAGGTGGTAGCGGCCCGCGAAGTCCGACAGGTACTTGTCCGCGTAGACGAAGTCGAGGAACTTGCCGATCTCGGCGCGGTGGTCGTTCTGCCTGAAGGCCATCATCCAGTCGGCCACGCCCACGGTCGGCGGGGTCTCGCCCGCGCCCAGGGTGTCCGAGACCGGCATGGCGACGGCGCCGACGGTGATGCCCTTGGCGCGCGCCTCGTGGGAGAGCGACGGGTAGCCGTTGAGCATCCCGACCTCGCCGCGCAGGAAGGCGGCGAAGGCGTCCGCGCGGTTGAGCTGCGACGGCGGCGTCGGGCCGGTCAGTCCGGGGGCGACCAGCTGGTCCCGGAGCCAGCGCAGGGTGTAGATGTTCTGGTCGGAGGCCAGGGCGTAGTTGCCGCTGCTGTCGGCGTAGCCGCCGCCGTTGCTCAGCTCCCAGATCAGCGTCTCGGCGTGCGCCTCCTCGGGGCCCAGCGGTAGGGCGTAGGGGTACTTCACGCCCTTGTCCTTGAGTGCCTTGGCGGCGGCCTTCAGGTCGGACCAGTTCTTCGGCTGCCAGGTCGCCGTGCCGTCCTTGGGGATGACCCCGGCGTCGGCGAGCAGCTTCTGGTTGTAGAAGAGCAGACGGCTGCTCGCCACGAAGGGCAGGCCGTAGAGGGTGTTGCCGACCGAGCCCGCCTCGGCGAGGGGCTGGAGGAAGTTCGATTCGGCGGTGATGGAGAGGAGCTCGTCCGCGGAATAGAGCTTGCCCTGGGCCGCGAAGTCCGAGTACGAGCCCATGAGGGCCATGTCGGGTGCCTTGCCGGCCTTGACCATACGGGAGACCTCGCGGTCGATGTCGGCCCAGGGAAGCAGCTGGACCTCGACCTTGATGTCCGGGTTGGCCGCGGTGAAATCCTTCGTCACCTGGTTCCAGAAAGCCTTGGAGCTGTTGCCCGCATTGTCGCCGTATTCGGCCGCGACCAGGCGCAGGGTTCCGCTGTCACCCGCCCCGGCTTCGGAACTTCCGCAGCCGGACAGCGGTATCAGCAGGCCGAAGACGACCGCCGTGGCGGCAGCGCCGAACATTCTTCGTCGCACGGGTGGGTACCCCTGATTTTCTTTTGAGACCGGATATTACTTATGAGTTACTCCAGGCCGGGGTGTCCCTCCGTGGCCCGTTGGCCGGAATTCTCTCCTGAGGGCCGGTGGGTTGATTCCATTGGGTCGGCAGTTGTGTTCAATGCTCCAAATTCCGCAATTCCCGCTCGTGTTTTCCGATATGCGCTCCACGAATTGGACGCGCGTAGACGTGCGCAGACATGCCGAAAAGCCCGTTTCCGGCAGGGAAACGGGCTGAAGGGTGTGGCGGGTGCGGCGGGTGTGGCGGGTCGGCCGGCTAGTCGGCGAACTCGCCCGCGTAGGGGTCGGGCTCCCCGGTCTCGGGGTTGCGGCCCTCCTGCCAGCGGCGCTGGGCCTTGCGCCAGTGGACGAAGCTGAGGTGGCCGGCGTCCCAGAAGGTGATGCCGACGGGGCTCACGTCGAACTCGTCGGAGCACAGCAGCAGCAGGAATTCGGCCATGCCGTACGGGTACACCGCGAACGCGTCGGCGGTGTGCCGCCCGACGACGAGCACCGGCCACCGGTCCGGGTCCGGGTCGGTGGTCAGCCAGCACAGGACGTCGGCGCCGGCGGTGACGCCCCACGCGACGATGGACTCCGGATCCACGTCGAAGGCGGCCCGGCCGCCCCCGTCCTCCCAGGCCTGCCGGGCGTTGGCGGTCTCCTCCGACATCTCCGCCGGGTCCCACTGGAGTCCGGGCTTGGGCAGCGGCAGCAGGACGCTGGCCTCGCCGTTGATGGAACCGGCCCCGTAACGCCCCATGAACGCCACGAAGTCGGACGGGAACCGGGTGCCCCAGACGGCCTCGGCCGCCTGCCAGTCGATGTCCTCGTCGGCGCCGTGCGTCGCCGGCATGATCTGCTCCAGCGCCTTGATCCGCGCGTTCTCCGTCATGCCGCTCCCCTGCGCGCCCCAGCTCAACCGCCTCAACCTACCGCCCGAGCGCCCGCGGACCTAGGCGGTGTCGAGACGGTCCCGCGGCCGCACCCCGAGCCGGATCCCGGGGCGCAGCCCCCAGCCCGCCATCGCACCCGCCTCCGCCTCCAGGACGTGCCGGGCGAGCGGGCGGGGCAGGCCCAGGCGGCCCGGCGGCATCGTCACCACGGCGCGGACCCGCAGGCTCCGGTCCAGGTAGGCCACGTCGATCGCGAACCGCATCCGGAAGGTGTGCACGCTCGCCGCCGGGGTCAGCAGCAGGGCCCCCTCGATGCCGTCCCGCCCCAGGAGCCCGCGCGTACGCGCCCGGTATGAGGCGGCCACCTCCAGCGGCACCGCCGCCCCGCCGACCTGGAGGATCCCGTACCCGTCGTCCCACCGCGTCATGGCGGCCACCCTAGGGGCTCCCGCCCCGGGCCCCCACCCCTGCGGGGAAAGGGGAAACGGCCTTGGGGAAACGGCTGCCAGGAAACGGCTGCCGGGAAACGACCCCCGGGGAACGGCCGCGGGGCCCGCGCGCCGCGGTCTACCGTCGGCGGATGGTCCACGCCGTGATCGTCCTCCTCGCCGTCGCGTACGGCGCCGCCGCCGGGCTGGGGCTGCCGCGCGCCGCGTACCGGCTCTCCGTGGAGCCCGGGGAGCCCTGGCGGCGCAGCTGCCCCCGGGGACACCCGCTCGCCGGGTGGCTCGGCCCCGCCCGCTGCGCGGGGCGCCGCTACGGGCCCGCGGGGGCCTGGGCGGCCTCCGCGGCCGTCTGCGGGGCGCTCGCCGCCGTGGTGGGCCCGCGCCCCGAGGCGGCGGCGTACGTGCTGCTCGCCCCGGCGCTGCTGCTGCTGGCCCTCGTCGACCTCGCCGTGCACCGGCTGCCCGACGTGCTCACCCTGCCGCTGGCCGCCGCCACCGCCGCGCTCCTCGGCGCCGCCGCGCTGCTGCCCGGCGCCGCCGGCTCGTGGCGGCTCGCGCTGCTGGGCGGGGGCGCGCTCGGGGCCGCGTACCTCCTGCTGTTCCTGATCAACCCCGCCGGGATGGGCCTCGGCGACGTCAAGCTGGCGCTCCCGCTCGGGGTCGCTCTTGGGTGGTACGGGTGGGGGGTATGGCTCGCCGGCGCCTTCCTGGGCCTGCTCTACGGGGCCCTGTACGGCCTGGGCCTGCTGCTCAGGGGCCGGGCGACCCGTACGACGGGCTTCGCCTTCGGCCCCTTCATGGCCGCCGGCGCCCTCACCGGAGTGCTGCTGGGCGGATTCGGAGCGTAATCGTTTCGCGGCAATGCACGCATCTCGCTTTACGAAGGGTTATGGTGGAACCCCCCCCTCGGGCCGGTCCGTATCCCCCCCACGGACCGGCCCGTTTTTTTCTTTCCGCCCCTTCCGGGCAAAAACGCAGGTCAGCCGCGCTGGGCCCAGATGTTGGTGCCGGGGGTGGAGACGGCGAAGGAGTCGATCTCCTTCAGCTCCTCCGCCGACAGCGGCGCCGCGCCCAGCGCGGCCACGTTCTCCTCCAGCTGCCGCACGCTCGACGCGCCGATCAGCGCGGAGGTCATCCGCTCGTCGCGCAGCACCCACGTCAGCGCCAGCTGCGCCAGCGACTGCCCGCGCCGAGCGGCGATCTCGTTCAGGCCGGCGAGGCGGCCGAGGACGTCCTCGGAGAGCAGGTCCGGGTTGAGGGACTTGCCCTGAGCGGCCCGCGAGCCCTCCGGGATGCCGCCCAGGTACTTGCCGGTCAGCAGGCCCTGCGCGAGCGGCGCGAAGGAGATGCAGCCCATGCCGGCCTCCTCCAGGGTGTCCAGCAGCCCGTCCTCCTCCGTCCAGCGGTTGATCATGGAGTACGAGGGCTGGTGGATCAGCGGCCGCACGCCCATCCCGCGCAGGATCCGCGCCGCCTCGGCCGTCTGCTCCGCCGTGTACGAGGACACGCCGACGTAGAGCGCCTTGCCCTGCTGGACCGCGGACGCGAGCGCCCCCATGGTCTCCTCCAGCGGGGTCTCCGGGTCGAAGCGGTGGGAGTAGAAGACGTCGACGTAGTCGACGCCCATCCGCTTCAGCGACGCGTCGAGCGAGCCGAGGAGGTACTTGCGGCTGCCCCACTCACCGTAGGGGCCCGGGTGCATCAGGTAGCCGGCCTTGGTGGAGAGCACCAGCTCCTCGCGGTAGGACGCGAAGTCCTGCGCGAAGATCTTGCCGAAGTTCAGCTCGGCGGAGCCGGGCGGCGGGCCGTAGTTGTTGGCCAGGTCGAAGTGTGTGACGCCGAGGTCGAAGGCGCGGCGGAGGATGGCCCGCTGGGACTCCAGGGACTTGTCGTCACCGAAGTTGTGCCAGAGGCCGAGGGAGATGGCCGGAAGCTTGAGGCCACTGTGGCCGGTGCGCCGGTACTGCATGGAGTCGTAGCGCGAGGGCTCTGCCCGATAGGGATTGTTATCAGTCACGATGTCCTCCCTATCACGGACTTGTGACCGACCGAGTTGGGTACCCGATCCCGCCGCGCAGTAATGTGGCGGCCTCGGGGGAGACCGCAATCCGCACGGGGGCATTGCACGGAGGGGCTGGAAGATCGTGAAGCTGCGCGACCTGGTGTACAGGCTTTACGCACGCCGGGTGGAAGGCCGCCTCGACCACGACGCGTCGCCCAAGCACATCGGCGTCATCCTGGACGGGAACCGGCGCTGGGCCAAGGCGGCGGGGAGCACCACGGTGCAGGGCCATCAGGCCGGCGCCGACAAGATCTCCGAGATGCTCGGCTGGTGCACCGAGACGGACGTCGAGGTCGTCACCCTGTGGATGCTGTCCACGGACAACCTGGACCGGCCGGAGGTCGAGCTCCGCCCGCTGCTCAACATCATCGAGAACACGGTCCGGGGCCTCGCCGCGGACGGCCGCTGGCGCGTCCACCACGTGGGCAACCTCGACATCCTGCCCGCACAGACCCAGTCGGTGCTCAAGGAGGCCGAGCAGGCCACGCACGACGTCGACGGGATACTCGTCAACGTCGCCGTGGGCTACGGCGGCCGCCAGGAGATCGCGGACGCCGTGCGCTCGCTGCTCCTGGAGCACGCCGAGAAGGGCACCTCCTTCGAGGAGCTCGCCGAGGTCCTGGACATCGACCACATCGCCGAGCACCTCTACACGCGCGGCCAGCCCGACCCGGACCTGGTGATCCGTACCAGCGGCGAGCAGCGGCTGTCCGGATTCATGCTGTGGCAGAGCGCCCACTCGGAGTACTACTTCTGCGAGGTCTTCTGGCCGGCCTTCCGCAAGGTCGACTTCCTGCGCGCGCTGCGCGACTACGCCGCCCGCCACCGGCGCTACGGCACCTGACCCCGCGGAGCTGACGCCCCTTCGGTCCCTCCCGCCCCCTCGTGAACCCTTCACCAGGGATTCACCGAGCGTCCGTCATATGCCATGGCATGGCGGCGCATGTTCGAGGGCATAACCCAGGCAGGTCGACGCCCGATCCACGGGTGTCGAGTCTCAGCGGACGGCACAGGGCCGTCCGCCCGGGAGGCCCTTTGCACCAGGACGCGCGTGCGGTTCGCACGGACGGATTGGAGGGCCGGAATTCGGCCCTGGCATGGGTGCCGTTGACCGGTCCGGTCTTCATGGCCCGACCTCTTCCGAGGGGGTACGTCCTTCCGTGGTGACCAGCACAAAGCGCCGCCTGCCCGACAGGCGGACCTACGTCCTCGACACCAGCGTCCTGCTGGCAGACCCCAACGCCTTCTCCCGCTTCGACGAGCACGAGGTCGTGCTCCCGATCGTGGTGATCACAGAGCTGGAGGCAAAGAGGCACCATCCCGAACTCGGCTACTTCGCGCGTCAGGCCCTGCGCCTGCTCGACGACTTCCGGGTCCGCTACGGTCGCCTCGACGCCCCCATCCCGCTGGGCGATCTGGGCGGGACCCTGCGCGTCGAGCTCAACCACTCCGACCCGGGCGTCCTGCCCGCCGGCTTCCGGCTGGGGGACAACGACTCGCGCATCCTCGCGGTCGCCCGCAACCTCCAGGCCGAGGGCTACGACGTCACGGTCGTCTCGAAGGACCTCCCCCTGCGCATCAAGGCCTCCTCCGTGGGGCTGCTCGCGGAGGAGTACCGCGCGGAACTCGCGATCACCGGTGCAGGCTGGACCGGCATGAGCGAGCTCGCCCTCTCCGGGGAGCAGGTGGACCTCCTCTACTCCGAGGAACGGCTCTACGTACCGGAGGCCGCGGAGCTGCCCGTGCACACCGGACTGGTCCTGCAGTCCGAGCGCGGCAAGGCCCTGGGCCGGGTCACGGCCGACGGCAACGTGAAGCTCGTCCGCGGCGACCGGGAGGCCTTCGGGCTGCACGGCCGCAGCGCCGAACAGCGCATCGCCCTCGACCTGCTGCTCGACCCGGAGATCGGGATCATGTCGATGGGCGGCCGGGCCGGCACCGGAAAGTCGGCACTGGCGCTGTGCGCGGGCCTGGAGGCGGTCCTGGAGCGCAGGCAGCACAAGAAGGTGATGGTCTTCCGCCCGCTGTACGCGGTCGGCGGCCAGGACCTCGGCTACCTGCCCGGCGACGCGTCCGAGAAGATGAGCCCCTGGGCGCAGGCGGTCTTCGACACCCTCTCGGCGGTGGCCGGGCGCGAGGTCATCGAGGAGGTGCTGGGCCGCGGGATGCTGGAGGTCCTGCCGCTCACGCACATCCGCGGCCGCTCGCTCCACGACTCCTTCGTGATCGTGGACGAGGCCCAGTCGCTGGAGCGCAACGTCCTGCTGACCGTTCTGTCCCGGATCGGGGCCAATTCGCGGGTGGTTCTGACCCACGACGTGGCCCAGCGGGACAATCTGCGGGTCGGCCGGTACGACGGAGTGGTCGCCGTCGTTGAGAAGCTGAAGGGGCATCCGCTCTTCGCCCACGTCACGCTGACCCGTTCCGAGCGCTCCCCGATCGCGGCCCTGGTCACCGAGATGCTCGAAACGCTCTGACCGGCACCGATCGCCCACCCGGCCCGAAAGGGTCAAAAACCCCATAGCGGGAAGGCGAGTTGGCGCCGCCCGGCAAAGGCCCAGGAGCCTAGCCGGGCGGCGTCCTGCTGCACAGGGCTTTGTCGAAAACAACGGCAACATGCCAGGTGTGACCTTTCCCACGCAACGTGGAATTGCCCTGCGGCGTCGCGGTCCGGCAGAGTCTGTTTTCCGTCAGGCCCCGCATACGGCACACCTGTATCTCCCGTGGGATACGCGCAGCACCACAACTCCACAGCCGATGTCCGTATGCCGCCCGGTTTCACGTGGCAGCCCCCGCAGGGGAGTTGCCCACGGGCCCGCGTCTCCAGTGACCGAACCTTCCCGGAGACCAGTGTCGAGGGGCACTCTCGCGCCCGCGCGGTCACTGCGGACGCTGCTGGAAGGACACCGTGTGAGCCGGATTTCGGTCCGGGGGTTCGCAGTGGCTTCGGCCACCGCGGTCACCACCGTCGGCGCAGTCGTCGGCGTCGCCACCGGCGACGCCGCCTCCTCGAACGACATCGAGACCACCGCGTCGGGTGCGACTCTCCTCACTGACATCCCGGTCGGCGAGCAGGCCCAGGTCCAGAGCGCGTCCCTGACGCAGCAGGCCGACGCCATCGCCCACGCCGCCGACACCGACGCCAAGCGTTCGGCGGAAGAGGCCGCCCGCCTCCAGGCCGCCGAGGACGCCAAGTCCAAGAAGGCCGACGCCGAGAAGGCGGAGAAGGCCAAGCAGGACGAGGCCGAGGCCAAGCTCAAGAAGGAGCGCGAGGAGAAGGACGAGGTCGCGAGCCGGTCCGCCACCCGCGACGCCGGCGACTTCCCGCTCCAGGGCTCCTACACGGTCTCCCAGGTCAAGGCGATCGCCCAGCAGCTGGTCCCCTCGGGCCAGTTCCAGTGCTTCTCCAACATCATCAACGAGGAATCCACCTGGAACTACCAGGCGGTCAACTCCTCCTCGGGCGCCTACGGCCTGGTCCAGGCGCTCCCCGGTTCGAAGATGGCCTCGGCCGGCTCGGACTGGCGCACCAACCCGGCCACCCAGATCAAGTGGGGCCTGGGCTACATGAACGAGCGCTACGGCAGCCCGTGCAGCGCCTGGAGCTTCCACCAGGCCAACGGCTGGTACTAGCGGAACCGCCTCCGGGCCGGTTCAACCTTGAGGGGCCCCGCACCGTCCTACGGTGCGGGGCCCCTCGCGTGTACGGTCGTGCGAGGTGTGACCGAAGGACGGGGGAAGGGAACGAGATGTCGAAGAGGGCAGGCTGGCTCGGCCGGCTCGGCAGCAGACTGAGCCGGATGGAGGCGCGCCTCGACGAACGGCGGGCCGAGGTCGAGGCCGAGGCCACCGGGGAGCCGGTGGCGCCCGTCGTGGCCGCCGCCGAGGCGCCCGTCCCCGTACCGCAGGCCGCGTCCGGGGCGCTCCCGCCGCCGGCCCGGCCCGATCCGGTGACCGTCATCCCCTGGGGCATGCGCGTGGCCGCCGAGGCCAGCTGGCGGCTGCTGCTGCTCGCCGGGATGCTCTGGGTGCTGATGAAGGTGATCAGTGAAGTCCGGCTGGTCGTCCTCGCCTTCGCGGCCGCCCTGCTGGTGACCGCACTGCTCCAGCCCTTCGTGGTCCGGCTGCGCAGGCTCGGGCTGCCGAGGGGGCTGGCCACCGCCGTCACGGCGATCCTCGGCTTCGTCGTCATCGGACTGGTCGGCTGGTTCGTGGTCTGGCAGGTCATGGAGAACCTCGACGACCTCTCCAACCGGCTGCGCGAGGGCATCAACGAGCTCAAGAGCTGGGCCCTGGACAGTCCGTTCCACGTGACCGAGAAGCAGATCAACGACATCGCGAAGAACCTCAGCGAGACGATCGGCACCAACACCGAGGAGATCACCTCCGCCGGGCTCCAGGGCGTGACGGTCCTCGTCGAGGTGCTGACGGGCATGCTGCTCGCGATGTTCTCGACGCTCTTCCTGCTCTACGACGGCGCGAAGATCTGGAACTGGGTGCTCGGCCTGGTCCCGGCCGCGGCCCGCCCCGGCCTCTCGGGCGCCGGTCCGCGCGCCTGGCGCACGCTCACCGCGTACGTGCGCGGCACCGTCCTCGTCGCGCTCATCGACGCCGTCTTCATCGGCCTCGGGCTCTACTTCCTCGACGTGACGATGGCCGTGCCGCTGGCCGTGTTCATCTTCCTGTTCGCCTTCATCCCGCTGGTCGGCGCCGTGGTCTCCGGGGCGCTCGCCGTGGTCGTTGCGCTGGTGACGCAGGGTCCGTTCATCGCCCTCATGGTGCTGCTGGTGGTGCTGGCGGTGCAGCAGATCGAGGGTCACGTGCTCCAGCCCTTCATCCTGGGCCGCGCGGTACGGGTCCACCCGCTCGCGGTGGTGCTCTCGGTCGCGGCCGGCGGGTTGATCGCGGGGATCGGCGGCGCGGTGGTCGCCGTACCGCTGGTCGCCGTCACGAACACGGTCGTCGGCTACCTGCGGGCCCACGCCCGCGAGCGGCACCTCCCGTCCGTCGCGATGGGTCCGGCCCCGCACGGAGCCACTGCCACGTCCGTGGCCGTGACGGGGCCGGGGGCCGGCGATGATCAGCGAGCCTGAGCTCGAAGGGGAGTGGCCCGCGGGCCGGCCCGCCGGGGCGGCCCGACCGGACGCTCCGTCCGCGTCCCCGCCTCTGTCCCCGTCCCCGCCGCCGGGCGGCGGGCGCGTGCCGTGGCGGTGGGCGCTGGGCGGGGCGGTGCTGGCCTCGGTGGTGTGGGCGGGCGTACTGGTCGTGCAGGAACGTTCCGCCGAGGCCGGGCCGCCGATCCGCTACCGGCACGCCGAGAACCTGTGCGACGAGGCGCCCCTCAGGATGCTCTCCGGGGTCGGCGGCTCGATCGACGGGAGGACGGTCAAACACGGCGAGGGCCCCGTACAGGACTGGTCCTACTGCGGGGTCGGCATGAGCGGCGTCGACCGGATGCCCGGCTACGAGAACCAGGTCCTGGTCGAGTTGCACAAGAAGGCCGACCCCGGTCCGGAGTTCGGCGCCGGTCCGGGGCTGGAGCCCGGCACGCGGCTGGAGGGCGCCGAGGTGGAGCAGGTCCCCGGGCTCGGGGAACGGGCGCTGCTGACCGCGCAGGTGGGTCAGGTCCGGCTGCAGGTGCTCGACGGCGGGGCGGTCTTCACCCTGAGCGCCCACTGGTTCGGCGTGAACGGCGGGGCGCAGGACCCGGACGACGACGCGGTCAAGGCCGCGGTGATCGAGGACATGCGCGAGCTCATGGTCAGGCTGCGCAAGTGAACGCGCAGGGCCCCCACGGCCGGTGACGGCTGTGGGGGCCCTGTCGCTCGCGCGGGTGACTACTCGGCGGCCAGGGCCGCTTCGGCGTCGAGGGTGACGGCGACGGCCTGGATCACCGAGGCGATCTTGAAGGCCTCCTGGACCGTCTCGCGGTCCACGCCCGCCTTGCGCAGGACCTGCTCGTGCGAGTCCAGGCACTGGCCGCAGCCGTTGACCGCGGAGACCGCGAGCGACCACAGCTCGAAGTCGATCTTCTCCACGCCCGGGTTGCCGATGACGTTCATCCGCAGGCCCGCGCGCAGCGTGCCGTACTCCGGGTCGGAGAGCAGGTGGCGCGTGCGGTAGAAGACGTTGTTCATCGCCATGATCGCCGCGGCGGACTTGGCGGCGGTGTACGCCTCGGGCGACAGGGCCGCCTTCGCCTCGGGCTCCAGCTCGCGCAGGACGCGCGGGGAGCGGGAAGCGATCGCGCAGGACAGGACGGTGCCCCACAGCTGCTGCTGCGAGAGGGTGTCCTGATTGCCGATGACCGAACCGAGGTTCAGCTTCAGGTCCTTGGCGAAGTCCGGTACGGCGGACTTGAGGGAGTCGAGGGACATCCGTCACTCACCGGCCAGCAGGGCGCCCGCGTTGATGGTGTCGTCGCCCTTGTTCCAGTTGCAGGGGCACAGCTCGTCGGTCTGCAGGGCGTCGAGGACCCGCAGGACCTCCTTGGGGTTACGGCCCACGGAACCGGCGGTCACCATCGAGAACTGGATCTCGTTGTTCGGGTCCACGATGAAGACGGCGCGCATCGGCAGGCCGTCCTCGCCGAGGATGCCCAGCTCGGTCGACAGCTCGCGCTTGATGTCGGACATCATCGGGAAGGGCAGGTCACGCAGGTCGGCGTGGTCCTTGCGCCAGGCGTGGTGGACGTACTCGGAGTCGAGGGAGAAGCCGAGGACCTGCGCGTCGCGGTCGGCGAACTCCTCGTTCAGCTTGCCGAAGGCGGCGATCTCCGTCGGGCACACGAAGGTGAAGTCCAGCGGCCATGCGAAGACGACCTTCCACTTGCCCTCGTAGGTCTTGTGGTCGATCTGCGCGAACTCGCTGCCGGCTTCGAGGGAGACGCAGGCGGTCAGGTCGTAGCTGGGGAACTTGTCACCGACAGTGAGCACGAACTCTCCTTGCAAACGGGAAAGTGACCCTTTTGGGGGCTTTCCGAAGGGGTTGGACGGATCTCACATGCTGACACAGCTGCATTGATTACGGAAATAGCTACTCTTGTGATGGCTGATCGGAGGTACCTATCAGTGGCTGTCGGTAATAGGGGACCGAAGCAGTTGAAGCAGTTGAAGCAGACGAGACAGGCCAAGCAGCCGACGCTGGCCCAGTTGCGCGCCTTCGCGGCGGTCGCCGAACACCTGCACTTCCGGGACGCCGCCGCGGCGATCGGCATGAGCCAGCCCGCGCTCTCGGGCGCCGTCTCCGCGCTGGAGGAGGCCCTCGGGGTGCAGCTGCTGGAGCGCACCACCCGCAAGGTGCTGCTCTCCCCGGCGGGCGAGCGGATCGCCGCCCGCGCGCGCGGCGTGCTCGACGCGATGGGCGGCCTGCTGGAGGAGGCCGAGGCGGTCCGGGCCCCCTTCACCGGGGTGCTGCGGCTCGGGGTGATCCCCACCGTGGCCCCGTACCTGCTGCCGACCGTGCTCGGGCTCTTCCAGCGGCGCTACCCGCGCATGGACCTCCAGGTGCACGAGGAGCAGACGGCCTCGCTGCTGGAGGGGCTGGCCGGAGGGCGCCTCGACCTGCTGCTGCTCGCGGTGCCGCTCGGTATGCCGGGCGTCACCGAACTGCCCCTCTTCGACGAGGACTTCGTCCTGCTGGCCCCGCGCGAGCACCCGCTGGCCGGGCGGCGCGACATCCCGCGCGAGGAACTGCGCGGCCTCCAGCTGCTGTTGCTCGACGAGGGCCACTGTCTGCGCGACCAGGCCCTGGACATCTGCCGCGAGGCGGGCCGCAGCGCCGGGGCGGACGTCACCACGACCGCCGCCGGACTGTCCACGCTCGTCCAGCTGGTCGCGGGCGGGCTCGGGGTCACCCTGCTGCCCCGCACCGCCCTGCGCCTGGAGACCGCCCGCAACGAGTACCTGGCCACCGGTTACTTCGCCGAGCCGGCCCCCTCGCGGCGGATCGCACTGGCCATGCGGACCGGGACGGCCCGGCAGGAGGAGTTCCGGGCCGTCGCCGCCGCGCTGCGCGAGGCGGTGCGCCCGCTCCCGGTGTGGCCCACCGACTGAGGCGGCCGCCCGCGCGGGCGCACCGCCCGCGCGGGTCACTCCGTACGCGGGCCGTCCGGGAGGGTGGGCCCGGTGGGGCGCTGCCGGCCGGACGGGGCGGTCAGCTGTCCGGCTGCGTGGTGCGCGGCCGGCCGCGCGGCGGGATGGGGGCGGCGCCGCCCGGGAGGCGGCCCGTCTCCGACAGGGCCCGGCGCAGCAGGAACTCGATCTGCGCGTTGGCGCTGCGCAGCTCCTCGCCGGCCCAGCGCGCGAGCGCGTCGTAGACCTGCGGGTCCAGGCGCAGGAGCACCTGCTTGCGCGCCTGCCGTGCGGTCCGGGGTGCGGGCCGGCCCGCACCCGGGTCCTCGCCGCCGGGGGTCACTGGTAGAGGGTGCCCGTGTTGATGACGGGCTGGGCCGCGCGGTCGCCGCAGAGCACCACCATCAGGTTCGACACCATGGAGGCCTTGCGCTCCGGGTCCAGGTCCACGATCTCCTCCTCGGCCAGTCGCGTCAGGGCCAGTTCCACCATGCCCACCGCGCCCTCGACGATCTGCTTGCGGGCCGCCACGACCGCGCCGGCCTGCTGGCGCTGGAGCATCGCGGAGGCGATCTCCGGAGCGTACGCGAGATGCGTGAAGCGGGACTCGATGATCTCCACGCCCGCCGTCTGCACCCGGGTGGCCAGCTCCGCCGAGAGCTTCTCGGTGATCTCCTCCGCGTTGCCGCGCAGCGAGAGCCCGCCCTCGTCATGGGCGTCGTAGGGGTACTCGATCGCGATGTGCCGCACGGCCGTCTCGGTCTGCGTCTCGACGAACTCCGTGAAGTCCTCGACCTCGAACACCGCGCGCGCGGTCTCGGAGACCCGCCAGACCACGACGGCGGCGAGCTCGATCGGGTTGCCGTAGGCGTCGTTGACCTTCAGGACGGCGGTCTCGTGGTTGCGGACCCGGGTGGAGATCTTCCTGCGGGAGGTCAGCGGGTTGACCCAGCGCAGTCCGTCCGCCCGGATCGTGCCGCGGTAGCGGCCGAAGAGCTGGACCACGCGGGCCTCGCCGGGGGCCACCGTGTTCAGTCCCATCATGGCGAACAGCGAGCACAGGGCCAGCAGGATCCCGGCCGTGATCATCGCCGCCTTGGGTCCCGTCGCGGTCACCGTCGCGCCGGAGGCGATCAGGGCCACCCCGGCCGCCGTGCCCAACAGGCCCAGCAGCAGGGCCAGTCCGCCGCCGACGCTGTGCGCCGCGAACTCCCGGACCTCACTCGGCTGCCGGTCGACTGCGGTTGTCATGGAATACCCCCGTTTGATGTGGGGCGTCCGGCCGTGGCCGGCCGGAGCGCCTAGCAAAGTGATATCACTTTTTGCGTTCACCGCAACCCTTCAGGTCTCATGGGCGTCGGTTCCATCGGAGTGGGTGCTGATTCTCACGTCCGAATTGACCGGTATTGATCAGGGTTAGCCGTCCTTTGTCACAGCCTGCGGTGTTAGTTTTCTGAGCTGACGTCGGGGGGGTAATCGAGCGGAGCGGGAGCGATGGGCCGAGCAGAGGCGCGACGGGCGCAGCAGCAGCGCGGTGCGCGAAAAGCGCCGAGCGGGCGTGCGGGCAAGTCGACCGGGAAGACCGGGAAGAAGCGCAGCGGCATACGTCGCTTCCTCAACTGGAAGACGATCCTGGGGACTTTCCTCGGAGGTGCCCTGCTCCTCATCATCGGAGCGGTCGCCCTCTACTTCTCCGTGGACCCGCCGGACCCGAACAAGAACGCGATCCTCCAGAGCAACACGTACAAGTACGCCGACGGCTCGATCATGGCCCGCACCGGCCAGATGAACCGCGAGATCCTCCCGATCGACAAGATCCCCGAGGACGTGCGGACGGCCTTCATCGCCATCGAGAACAAGTCCTTCTACAAGGACAGCGGCGTCGACGCGATCGGTGTCGCCCGAGGCCTCTTCAACACGGCCACCGGCCGCGGCAAGGCCGGCGGATCGACGATCACCCAGCAGTACGTCAAGAACTACTACCTGACCCAGGACCAGTCGGCGACCCGCAAGCTCCGTGAGCTGGTGATCTCGATCAAGGTCGACCAGCGCATGAAGAAGAACGAGATCCTCGCCGGTTACCTCAACACCAACTTCTACGGCCGCAACGCCTACGGCATCCAGGCCGCGGCCCAGGCCTACTACGGCATCGACGCCGAGAAGCTGAACCTGGAGCAGGCCGCCTACCTCGCCGCCGTCATCCAGGCCCCCAGCCAGTACGACTGGGCGATCGCCGGTCCCAACGGCAAGCGGCTGGTCATGATCCGCTTCAACGCCGTCCTCGACAACATGGTCGAGATGGGCAAGCTGGACCAGGCCAAGCGGGCGACCCTGAAGTTCCAGGAGCCCATCAAGCCCAAGCCCCTCCCGGGCATGGACGGACAGAAGGGCTACCTGGTCCAGGCCGCCAAGCAGGAGCTGGGCCGCCAGGGCATCAAGGACGCCGACATCGCCGCCGGCGGCTGGACCATCACCCTCAACGTCGACAAGAAGAAGCAGGCCGCGCTGGAGAAGGCCGTCGACGACGAGCTGGAGTCCAAGCTCGACCGCAAGAACACCAAGGACCGCCCCCAGGACCAGAGCGTCCAGGCCGGCGCCACCTCCGTCGACGCCAAGACCGGCGCGATCGTCGCGATGTACGGCGGCGTGGGCCTGACGGAGAAGGCCGAGAGCAACGCCCTGCGCACCGACTTCCAGCCGGGCTCGACCTTCAAGCCGGTCGTGCTGGCCACCGCCCTGGAAACCGGCGCGAAGACCCAGGACGGCCGTCCGATCACGCCGAACGCCCTCTACGACGGCACCAGCAAGCGCCCCGTCGTCGGCAGCGCGACCGCCTTCGCCCCGCAGAACCAGGACAACATCAACTACGGCGACCCGATGCTCACGGTCCAGGAGGCCACCAACTCCTCCGTGAACTCCGTGTACGCCCAGATGATCGTCGACGCCAAGCCGGAGAAGGTGAAGGAGACCGCGCTCGCCCTCGGCATGCGCGACCGCGACGGCTGGCCGGCCGACAGGCCCGCCATGTCGCTCGGCACCATGAGCGCCAACACCGTCGAGATGGCCGGCGTCTACGCCACCTTCGGCAACCACGGCAAGAAGGTCACCCCGACCATCGTCAAGAAGGCCGAGCACGCGGACGCCGACTTCAAGCCGGTCAACCCGATCGGCGGGCAGGTGCTCACGGCCAAGACCGCCGACACCGTCACCAAGGTCCTCACCGGCGTGGTCGAGGACGGTTCCGGCAAGGCCGTGCGCAGCTCCGCCTACGAGGCCGCGGGCAAGACCGGCACCACCGAGTCCAACGTGGCGGCCTGGTTCACCGGCTACACCCCGGAGCTCGTCACCGTCGTCGCGATGTTCGGCGAGGACCCGAACACGCACAACCAGGTCACCCTGACCGGTACCGCCGGAAAGGGCCGCGCGGGCGGTTCCAGCTTCCCCGCCCAGATCTGGCAGGCGTACACCACGGCCGCGCTCAGGGGCCAGACCACCGGCCAGTTCGACCTGGAGGACGCCGAGATGGGCACGCCTCCGGCGCCGACCCGCAGCCCGTCGCCCACCGCGTCGAACCAGACCGTCGCCCCGACGCCGACCAGCTCCGCCACCCGCTCCACCGGCTCCCCGGACCCCACGGGCAGCTCCGGCAAGCCGGACCCGACCGGGCCGACGAAGGACCCGACGCCGACGAAGAAGCCCACGCCGCCGACGAAGGACCCGACGCCGCCCACGAAGGACCCGACGCCCCCCGGGCCGCCGAACCCGCTCCTGGGCCGGTAGGCACCCCGGTACCGCGACGCACCGCCGCCCCGCAGCGATCATGCTGCGGGGCGGCGGTGTTCGTGGGTACGGGAGCGGTTCTGGGATCCGGGAGCGGCCGGACGGGACGTCAGCGGCGGTCGTGCGCTCCCGGCAGCGGGAGCTCGAACCAGACGACCTTCCCGCTGCTCAGCCGGGTGGCGCCCCAGCGCCGGGCCAGCCGGTTGACCAGGAACAGGCCGCGCCCGCCCTCGTCGGTCTCCCGCGCCCGCCGCTGGCGCGGCAGCTGCGGGGAGTCGTCGCCGACCTCGCAGCGCAGCACGTCCGTGCGCAGCAGGCGCAGCGTCACGGGCCGCTCGGCGTACCGGACGGCATTGGTGACCACCTCGCTGACCAGCAGCTCCAGCGAGTCGCTCAGCTCCTCCAGACCCCAGCGGGTCAGCGCGCGCCGGGCGAAGCGGCGGGCCCGGCCGGGAGCGGTCTCCTCCGGGTCCAGGAACCAGTACGCGACGTCGCTCGGCGCGATGCCCTCGAAACGGGCCGCGAGCAGGGCGATGTCGTCGTCCCGGTCGCCCGGCCCGAGCATGTCCAGCACGTCGTCGCAGAGGGCCTCCAGCGGCGGCGAATGGTCCAGCCCCGTCAGCTGCGCGGTGGTCGCGAGCCGCTCGCGCAGCTGCTCGATGCCGGTCCACACGTCCCGCAGCCGGGACTCCACCAGCCCGTCCGTGTACAGCAGCAGGGTGGCCCCGGCCGGGGCGTCCAGCTCGACGGCCTCGAAGTCCACGCCGCCGACCCCGATGGGGGCGCCCGGCGGGACGCGCAGCACCTCGGCCCGGCCGCCCAGGTGGAGCAGCACCGGCGGCGGGTGGCCGGCGTTGGCGATGGTGATCCGGTGCGAGACGGGGTCGTAGACCGCGTAGAGGCAGGTGGCCATCCGGTCGGAGCCCAGCCGCTGCGCCTGCTCGTCCAGGTGGTGCAGCACCTCGGCGGGCGGCAGGTCCAGCTGGGCCAGGGTCTGCGCCGTGGTGCGCAGCTGGCCCATGATCGCGGCGGAGGTCATGGAGTGGCCCATGACGTCGCCGACGACCAGCGCGACCCGGCTCCCGGGCAGCGGTATGGCGTCGTACCAGTCGCCGCCCACCCGGGCCGTCTCGGCGGCGGGAAGGTAGCGCGAGGCGAGCCGCACCCCGGTGGGCTGGGGGAGGCTGTCCGGCAGCATGGTGCGCTGCAACTCGTCGGCGATGTAGGCCTCGCGGCCGTAGAGCACCGCCTTGTCGATGCCGAGCGCGGTGTGCGTGGCCAGCTGGGCGGCGACGAGCAGGTCGTTCTGTTCGAAGGCGTCCCGGTCCGGGGTGCGCAGGAACACCGCCGCGCCGATGACGCGCCGACGGCCCCGCAGCGGGGCCAGGATGGCCCGCTGGCCGCGCGGCACCGGGTGGTCGGACCCCAGCAGCTCCGGGAGCGCGTCGCGGGCTCCTGCGGCCGATCCGAAGACGGGCCGTACGCCGCGCAGCACTTCGGCGAGGGCCCCGCCGGGGCGGATCTCGCAGAGCTCGGCCGCGGGCAGGTCACCCTGCGGGCCGACCAGCGGCAGCTGGCTGAAGTCGAGCTCCCCGGCGGCCCCCGCCCCCGTGCCCTCGCCCTCGGCCAGCGCCAGGTCGTCGATCGGCCGGAGCCGGTCGGTGCGCCGGAGCCTTAAAACGACCGGGCCGACGGGCCGCTCGTCGCCGACGGGCAGCGGGTCGCGCAGGTAGACGAGGATGGCGTCGGAGAAGGTGGGCACGGTCGCCCGGCACAGGCCCAGCACGATCTCGTCGAGGTCGATGCCGCGCGCGATCCGCCGGGTGGCGGCGCCGACGAAGCGCAGCCGGTCGCCCTCGCGGCGCGCCACGCTCACCTCACCGGGACCGGTGGCACCCGTCCCGGAGCCGGACCCCGGTACCGGTGGCGCGCCGGTGACCGGGGGCGGGCCGGTGACCGGGGACGCCGCCGCGGGATCCGTGCCCGCCGTGCCCGCCGTGCCCGCCG